>WLOZ01000427.1 GCA_009699025.1 Actinomycetota bacterium | reverse complement strand
CTCTTGCTCATTCCCGGAGCGCTCCTCTTCGGATTCATCGACAGCCTCAACTTCCAGTTCCAAACCCTGGGGATTCAGGTTTCCACCGATCTCCTCGGGATGATGCCCTACGCCATCACACTGCTCGCTCTGGTGATCGTGTGGCTACGGCAGCGCCGCGGCGGCCACGGCGTTCCACGCGCGCTGGGCATTCCGTACGAGCGCGAGTCGCGAACCTAGGTTCCGCGACACCTGGTGCACACTCGTCACCGGCGCAGCGCGCCGACCACCACGGCCAGCAGCGAGATCATCAGGGCGGAGATCAAACCCCAACTGATGACGGTGCCGGGAACAGGCAGCACGATGTCGATCACCAACGATGCTGCTAGCTGCCCCGACACGGCAGTGAGGAAGAAGAGCAGCACGCCCACGACCCTGACCACCGCTGTTGCCGTTCCGATGTAGATCAGCCCGAGCGGCCCGCCCAGCAGGAGCCAGGCTGGCACCCCGTCGGAGAGCAGCGGAGGAATGCCTCGCTGAGCGATGAGCACGGCCACCACGAGCCCGACGGTGGACGCGGTGAAGTTGATCAGGGTGGGCACACTCAACGAATGGGTCTCACGGGCGATGCGCGCATTGAGCGCCTGCTGAGGTGCCATCAGGGCTCCCACCACCATCACCATCAGAACGGCCACGATGGGCACCGACGCCTCGACGCTCGACCTACCCAGAGTTGCCACCGCCACGGCGCCGAGGCCCAGCAGTGCCGCAACCACTCTGCGCGACGTCACTGCAGTGCGGCCCATCGGACCGATCCCGAGGCGGTCGACACCCAGCGAGGAGGTGACCTGCGCCGCCGTAACGGTCATCGAGAAGAGCGCGATTCCGAGTACCGGCACGCCCAGTGCCTGGCTGGCCACGAAGAATGACCCGCCCAGCCCGCTGAGTAGGAACCACCACCGCAGGCGCCTCTCCCGGATGGCCGGAAGCACATTGCCCAGCAGCCGTCGCCTCGACGGGAAGGCGAGCACGATCACCGCCATCAGGCTCATGCCGATGGCGCAGGAGATCAGGGCCGCAAACAGCCCGTCGTCGATCTCCAGCGCGAAGCCGGCATTGATACGTCCCTGAACGGCCAGCGTGGCACCGCTGACGAACGCGAGTGCGATCGCCGGCCAGTGCCTCAATGGAAGAAGTGGCGGGTGCCGGTGAGGTACAGGGTGACGCCTGCCGCGGCGGCCGCCGCGATCACTTCCTCGTCGCGCACCGAGCCTCCCGGCTGTACCACCGCACGCACTCCAGCGTCGAGCAGCACCTGCAGCCCATCGGCGAACGGGAAGAAGGCGTCGCTGGCAGCAACTGAGCCACGCGCCCTATCGTCGCCGGCGCGGGCCACTGCCAGCCGCGCAGAGTCGACCCGGTTGACCTGGCCCATGCCGATGCCCACCGTGGCCCCTCCGTTGGCCAGCAGGATCGCATTGCTCTTCACCGATCGGCACGCGCGCCACGCAAACTCGAGGTCGCGCAGGGTCGCGTCGTCAGCAGCGTCGCCGCACGCGAGGGTCCACCCACTCGGCGAGTCGCCCTCGGCATCGACGGCGTCGACCGACTGAACGAGCACTCCCCCGCTGATCGGGCGCAGTTCGACCCCGCCCACCGGTCCGACCGGACACACCAGCAGGCGCACGTTCTTCTTCTGCTGCAGGATCTCGAGCGCGGCGGCATCAAACCCAGGGGCGATCACGACCTCGGTGAACACGTCGCCAATCGCGAAGGCCATCTGCTCGGTGACCACGCGATTGGCCGCAACCACCCCGCCGAAGGCTGACACCGGATCGGTATCGAAGGCGAGCCGGTAGGCCGTCTCAATGTCGCCCGCCACCGCAATGCCGCACGGGTTCGCGTGCTTGATGATGGCCACGCAGGGCTCGCCGTGGTCGCCGGCCGCACGGCGTGCGGCCTCGCCATCGACGTAGTTGTTGTAGCTCATCTCCTTGCCGTGCAGTTGGGTGGCCGTGGCCAGTCCCTCGCCCACCCCGTGGGCGGAGGTGTAGAGCGCCGCCCGCTGATGCGGATTCTCGCCATAGCGCAGCACATTCGATCGATTCCATGCAGCACCGATCCACGCGGGGAATCCGGTGCCGTCGTCGGTGGGGGCGACGACGGTGCCCATCCACGTGCCCACCGCAATGTCGTAGGTGGCCGTGTGAATGTAGGCCTCGGCCGCGAGCCTCTGCCGCTGGGCCAGCGTGAAGCCACCCATGGCGAGCGCCTCGATTGCCTCGGGGTAGCGCGAGGGGTCGACCATCACCGCCACGTTCGCGTGGTTCTTCGCCGACGCGCGCACCATGGCGGGTCCGCCGATGTCGATTTGCTCAACGCACTCGTCGGGCGAGGCACCAGATGCCACGGTGTTCTCGAAGGGGTAGAGGTTGACGACCACGAGTTCAAAGGGCTCAATGCCGAGTTCGAGAAGTTGGTTGCGGTGGTCGTCGAGCCGCACATCGGCGAGCAGTCCCGCGTGCACGTGAGGGTGCAGGGTCTTGACCCGTCCGTCGAGGCACTCGGGGAAACCGGTGAGGTCGTGCACCGCGGTAACCGCAATTCCGAGGTCGGCGATGCGGGCCGCGGTCGAGCCGGTCGACACGATCTCGACCCCGGCTGCGCCGAGAGCACGGGCCAAACCTTCGAGGCCTTTCTTGTCGTATACCGACACCAGAGCGCGCCTGATCGGCCGCCGATCCTCGGGGGTGGAGTCGCTCATGGAATCGTCACCTTCCTGCCATCAATGGTGCATCCGTGCACCGCGATCGTGGTCATTACGTCAACCACCAGTTCCCGCTCAACCACCTTGATGCGCTCGTGCAGCAACTCCTCGGTGTCATTGTCGAGCACCTCTACCGCCCGCTGGGCCACGACCGGTCCGGTATCGACCCCTTCGTCGACCACGTGCAGGGTCGCTCCCGACACCCTGGCGCCATAGGCGAGCGCGTCGCGCACCCCGTGGGCGCCCGGGAACGCCGGCAGGAGGGCGGGGTGGGTGTTGAGCACGCGGTTGGGGAAGCGAGCCAAGAACTCCGGCGCGAGGATGCGCATGAAGCCCGCGCTGAGCACCCAGTCGGG
>WLOZ01000426.1 GCA_009699025.1 Actinomycetota bacterium | reverse complement strand
TGGTGCAACTCATCGAACTCTCCGACGACAGCCAGTTGCGCAACTGGTTGGTCGGCCAGTGACCCACCCCTCAGCCACCCGAAAACACCACCTGACGTTCTGCACCCGCGAGGGCTGGACCGAGGTGCGCAGCAGTCGCGGCAAGGGCGCCGCACACCATGTCACTTGTGAACTGTCGATTCCCGACGGGCGCATCCTTCGCACCCGAATCTCACGCCCGCCGAATAGCAGTGAATACGGCCCGCGCCTGTGGGCACACATCCTGCGCGACCAACTCGACGTCAGCGAGCACGAGTTCTGGGCGTGTGTCACACATCGAGTCGTGCCCTCGCGCGGCGCTCCTCCCGCTGCCGGGGCCGGACTGCCCGCTGATCTCGTGTACCAGCTGCTGCATCGAGTGGGGCTGAGCGAGTCTGAGGTGGCGGCGATGACCACGAAGCAGGCCGCCGACCGCATGGCACACTTCTGGGCAAGCGAAAAGTAGGGGTCCGCCCATCGGGGCGTCGCTCGCTGGGGTGAACCTCAGCGCAACGACTCGAGGAATCGCAGGTAGGCGGTCGCACCCGCGTCGGGAATGCCCATTCCGCGATCGCCGGCCCACGCGGCGCGCCCCTTCTTTGCCGCAATGCCGGTGGTGTCGGCGATTCCGGCGGCTGCTCCCGCGATCGCGGCCTCCAGCGCTGCGGCGCCATCGTGAGCACTGAGCTCGGCGGCGTCGAGGCTGGGCACCAGCGCGTCGATGATCGTCTTGTCGCCCACCGCGCTCTTGCCGCGGCGCATGATGGTCGCGGCCACCACCTGGCCAAGCGCCACCACCTCGGTGACCGACACCTCAGTGAGGTCGGTCGCCTTCGCCCCGGCGCGCAGGCCAGAGGAGACGAGGGAGGCGAACGTCGAGGGGTTCGCCTCACCGAAGGCCTCGGCTGCTGCGAGCACCACCTCGTTGGGAGTCGCGTCAGCAGCAAGGGCAGCGAGCCGTGTGCGCACGGCGGCCGCGCCCTTGGTGATGGTGATGCCCAGATCGCCGTCGCCAACCTCGGCGTCGAGCTCGCGGAGTTCGTCACCTGTCGACGCGAGCCGCGCGCACGCGGTGTCGAGCGCTGCGGCAAGCTGCGAACCGTTCACAGCATCGCACCAACGAACGGCGACGACGCGGGGTGGCTGAGCAGGCTACGGAGGCGATCATCAAGGCGCACGACGGTGAGCGAAGCACCCGCCATCTCGAGGCTCGTGGCGTACTCGCCCACGTAGGTCCGCTCCATGCTGATGCCTGCCTCGACGCAGCGCTGCGAAACCCGGCGAGCAAGCAGGTACAGCTCCTCGGGCGGGGTGGCACCGAGTCCGTTCACCAGCACGGCGATGCAGTCGCCGCTGCTCAGGGCGAGGTCATCCGCGATGGCGGAGAACAGCTCGTCGGCGATGCTGTCGGCCGGCTCGAGTGGGCCGCGCCGCACGCCGCGCTCGCCGTGAATTCCGATGCCGATCTCCATCTCACCCTCGTCGAGCGTGAAGGTCGGCTGTCCCGCAGCAGGCAGGATGGTCGGCGATAGCCCCACGCCCATTGAGCCCATGTTCGCGTTGAGATGCTCGACCGATTCCGCGACCTCATCGAGGGTCGCCCCCTGCGCGGCGGCGGCACCTGCCACCTTGAAGGCGAGCGCCAGACCGGCCACACCGCGGCGGTCGTCGCGGCGCTCGGCGGGTGCCGACGTCACGTCGTCGGCCACCAGCACCGTGCGTACGGTGATGCCCTCCTCGTCGGCCAGCTCCGCGGCGTCATCAAAGTTCAGCACGTCGCCGCCGTAGTTGCCGTAGACGTACAGCACCCCGGCACCACTGTCGCTGGCGCGGGTGGCGGCGAGCACCTGGGTCGTCGACGGCGACGAGAACACGTTTCCGATGGCAACACCCGTGCACAGCCCCGGGCCCACGTAACCCAGGAACACCGGGAGGTGGCCGGAGCCTCCCCCGGTGACAATTCCCACCTGGCCCGCGACCGGAGCGTCGGCGCGCACGATGGCACGGTTGTCATCCGACGCAGCTTTGAGCGAGCCTGAGTGCACCGCCAAGATGCCCTCGATCACCTCGTCAACAAACGACTCGGGGTCATTGATGAACTTCTTCATCTCGTGTCCTCATCCTGTACGCAGTCGGCGTCGAATCGGGGGCCGGGCATGTCATCGTGGCACACCCCGGATGCGCACCCTGGGAGCACGTCCCATCGCGCGACCACACCCTCTAGCCGTCTAGCTCGCAGCGGGCTGGAACGGCAATTGCTGAGCTGACCCGTTTGCCCACGGCTGGTTCACCGGCACAAGGCGCTTGGCAGTGCGCTGCGCGTTGAGAAGGTTCGCCAGCGTTGTCTGCTGAGTGCTGTAGGTGGGATTGTCGGCGAGGTTGGTGAGCTCGGCCGGGTCCGCGGTGACGTTGTACATTTCGAACTCGTCGGGCGCCGGTCCCACCTGACCACTCGTCGGGTTCAGCGCCTTCACCGTCGTGACGGCAACACGCTCACCCGGCTGGTTGACCAGGCCCGGCACGTAGGTCTGGATATCCTGCACGCCAGGGCTGGTCCAGTACTGGGGGTTGTCCCAGTAGCGCGAGTACTTCCAGCGCTCGATCGCGCCATCGGCACCGGTGGGCAGGTGCGCGATCACCGTCTCGACGCTGTTGGGCTGGTCGACGGGCGTGTACGTGGTGCCGAGAAACGACACCGCGTTGAGGCCCTTGAAAATGTTGTCATCGGTCATGAAGTAGATGGCATCGGCGGCGTACCTGGCCTCGGGTACCTCGCCGAGCAGGAAGCCCGACAGGTCGCGACCCACCAGGCGTCTCACCTGCGTGTGAGTCTTGGCCAGCTCGCGGCCCAGCTTCGCCTCGTCGAGGCCAGCGAGGCCGAGCATCGTCGGCAGCAGGTCGGCGTGGCTCGTGAGGATGTCGGTCTGCTTATGACCCCGGAACAGCTCGGGGTTGTGGAAGATCATGGGCACGCGCACGGTCTCGTCGTACGCGTTGTGCCACTTCTGGAACATGCCACCGTGCGCGCCGAGCATCTCGCCGTGGTCAGACATGTAGATCACGATCGTGTCGCGGTACATGCCCTT
>WLOZ01000425.1 GCA_009699025.1 Actinomycetota bacterium | reverse complement strand
CCGGCTGGCGTCCAACTCGCTGCTCGAGGGACTCGTGTTCGCCGAGCGTATTGGCGCCGTTCTCGCCGACGGTGTGGCGGCTCCGCGCGACCCCGTGTCGGCCCGAGGTGAGGTTCCCGGGCTGCTGCCCCCCAACGCTCGCCTCACTCTGCAGCGTGCGATGACCGAGGGGGTCGGAGTCCTACGTAGCGGCGACTCCCTCGCCACCGCCTTGGCGGTGCTCGACTCCCTCACGGCCGGAATCGACGACGATCCGTGCACCGACACCTGGGAAACCACCAACCTCCACGCGGTTGCGTCGGTGCTGGCAGCCAACGCGGCAGCGCGGCACGAGACCCGTGGGTCGCACTGGCGTGAGGACTACCCTGATCGCGACGACTCGCGCTGGCGGGTGCGCCTCAGTAGCCGGCTCGACGACTCGGGGGTTGTGGTGACCGTTCGGGAGCCCGTGCTGGCCCAGGAGGGAGTCTGATGTCTCTCTCGGCGCCCATCGTCGAGGCACTGGTGGCCGTCGGCCTCGATCCCGCCGCGGTCGAGGCGTTGGTGAGGGCGACGCTGGCCGAGGACCTCGACGGAGGCACCGACGTCACGTCGGAGGCTACGGTTCCGGTTGACCAGTGGTCCACCCTCGACCTCGTGAGTCGTGCCGAGGGGATTGCTGCGGGTATTCCCGTCGCGGCTGCTGTGTTCGACGTTGCCTCCCACTCGCAGGCCACCATCATGCCGCTTGTCGTCGACGGCGACCGGGTCAGCCGGGGCAGTGTGCTTCTCACTGTCACGGCACGTACGCGCGAGCTCCTCCTGGCCGAGCGAACCGCACTCAACCTGCTGTGCCATCTGTCAGGGGTGGCGTCGGCGACCTCCCTCTGGGCCGAGGCGCTGCACGGAACAGGCACCCGGGTGCGCGACACCCGCAAGACCACACCGGGCCTGCGCGGGCTCGAGAAGTACGCGGTGCGCTGCGGTGGAGGGGTCAATCACCGCATGTCGCTCTCGGACGCCGCCCTGGTCAAGGACAACCATGTGGTGGCGGCCGGGGGTGTGGCGGCTGCCTTCGACGCCGTGCGTGCCATGTGGCCTGGACTTTCGATCGAGGTTGAGGTTGATTCGCTCGAGCAGCTCTCGGAGGTGCTCGACGCTGGTGCCGACCTCGTGCTGCTCGACAACTTCGACACCGGCACGATGCGACGTGCGGTGGAGATCACCGCCGGCCGGGCTCTCCTCGAGGCGTCTGGCGGGCTTACGCTGCCCGACGCCGCCGCTGTCGGAGCCACCGGCGTCGACTTCGTGGCCGTGGGGGCGCTCACCCACTCGGCACCCGTGCTCGACATCGGCGCCGACCTCCGTCCGCTGGACGACCAGCCAGGTTGCCCGCACCAACCCGACCGCCAGGAGAACTGATGCTGCTCGCCATCGATGTCGGAAACACCAATACGGTGATCGGACTGTTCAGCGGCGAACGCCTCGAGCGGTCGTACCGGGTCAAGACCGATTCCCGGTCCACGTCTGACGAGATCGCCCTCACGTTCCGGGGTCTGCTGCGCGACGAGCCTTCGGTTAACGGAGTCGCCCTGTGCTCCACCGTCCCTGCCGTGCTGCGAGAGATGCGCCAGATGCTCGAGCAGTACTACCCCGACGTGCCGCACGTGGTGGTCGAGCCCGGGACCCGCACCGGTGTTCCGATCCTTACCGACAATCCGAAGGAGGTGGGGGCCGACCGCATCGTGAACACGCTCGCCGCCTTCACCCTCTTCGGCGGCCCCGCAATCGTGGTCGACTTCGGCACGTCAACGAACCTTGACGTGGTGTCGGCGAAGGGGGAGTTCCTCGGCGGCGCGCTAGCGCCCGGAATCGAAATCTCCCTCGACGCACTGGCCTCGCGGGCCGCCCAGTTGCGCAAGGTGGAACTGGTGGCGCCCCGCAGCGTCATCGGGAAGAACACGGTCGAGGCCCTGCAGTCAGGCGTGCTGTACGGATTCGCGGGGCAGGTCGACTTTCTCGTGCGTCGCATCACCGAGGAGCTCGGTGCCACCCCCTCGGCTGTCATCGCGACGGGTGGGTTGGCCCCGGTAGTGGTGCCGCACTCGGAGACGATCACGGTGCACGCCCCCGATCTGACCCTCCAGGGGCTGCGCCTTGTTTACGAGCGCAATGTCGAGGCCTGAGCTCAACACGGGTGTCGGTACCCTGAGGGCACCATGACTGAGCCCACGCCACTCACCAGCGCAGAGCCTGCGATCGCCGATCACGGCGACGACCTTCCCGAACAGGTTGCGGTGCGGCACGACAAGCGGCGTCGACTGCTCGACGACGGAGTCGAGGTCTATCCGGTTCGGGTGCCACGCACCCACTCGCTTGAGTCGGTGCGCGCCGAGTTCGGACATCTCGAGCCCGACACCAGCACCGGAACCGCTGTCTCCATTACGGGCCGCGTTATCTTCCTCCGCACGGCGGGCAAGCTGTGTTTCGCCCGACTTCGTGAAGGCGGGGGCGCCGAGCTGCAGGTGATGGTGTCCCTCGCCGTCGCCGGCGACGACGGCCTCGACTCGTGGAAGCGCATGGTCGACATCGGCGACATCGTGGCGGTGCAGGGCGAGGTCATCTCGAGTCGCACGGGCGAGCTCAGCGTCATGGCAGAGTCGTGGATGTTCGCGTCGAAGGCTCTGCACCCGCTGCCGGTCGCGCACAAGGAGCTCAGCGACGAGACCCGATCGCGCCAGCGTTACGTCGACCTGATCGTCCGTCCCGAGGCCCAGACCATGGCACGTATGCGTCCGCGGGTGGTGCAGTCGCTGCGCTCGACCTTCGCCGAGTGGGACTTCATCGAGGTCGAGACACCCATGCTGCAGACTCAGCACGGGGGCGCGACCGCACGCCCGTTCGTGACGCATTCCAACGCGTTCGATATCGATCTGTACCTCCGTATCGCTCCGGAACTCTTCCTCAAGCGGTGCGTGGTCGGAGGGCTCGAGCGGGTGTTCGAAATCAACCGCAACTTCCGCAACGAGGGCGCCGACCGTTCACACTCTCCCGAGTTCGCGATGCTTGAGTGGTACGAGGCGTGGGCCGACTACACCGACATGGCGCGTGAGACCCGCGAACTG
>WLOZ01000424.1 GCA_009699025.1 Actinomycetota bacterium | reverse complement strand
CCGAGCGGCCGAGCCGTCGGCCCACCAGTAGGGCGGGGTAGCTCATCATCGCCCAGGCCATCGGGATGATCGCGGGAATGCCTGCGACCGTGGGACCCAGTACCTCGGGAGCGTACGAGTAGTCGCCGAAGGGCACTCCGGTGCGCGTGCCGAGCACCTCGACGCCGAGCCCGAACCCGAGCGAGATCAGCGCCCACGCGACCGTCCACCAGCGGCCGCGAGTTTGCCAGGCGTGGGTGAGCGAGGCAAGGAAGAACGCGGTGACGATCAGGAGGGTGAGGGTCGCGCGGCCGCCGCTGTCCGCGAGCGGCCACACGATCTGCAGTCCGACGGTGATCAGGGCGAACATCAGGGGCAGGCGCGCGCCCCATGATGGCCGGCCACCACCACCGCGGTCCGAGTGCGGTCCGTTGTAGATGCGAATGCTCATGGGGTGGGCCCGAGCTGCACGGGCAGGCCGCCGTAGTCACCCTCGGCCGACATCAGCGCAAACCGGGCGAACAGTTCCTCGGCGTACCAGCCGGTTTCGTGGGTGCGCTGCATCACCTCCCGGTGCGGCGAGCGCCGGTGCGCGAACTCGGTGAGTGCCGCATTCGACTCCCACACGCTGAAGGTGCCCTGCAGGCCGACCGGCGCCTCACCGATTCCGAGCCTGAACACGATGCCGGGCAGCACGTCGAGGTCGTCCGAGACGTTGGGCACTGAGCGCCAGAAGTCGACCCACTGGGTGGGCCTGATGCGGGCGCGGGTGAGGGCAGCCACTGGCCCGTCCCAGCGATGCGCCACTGGATCGCCGAACGGCGCCCGACCCGCCCACGTTCCGCGCGAGATGAGCGGGCGCATGGTGAATCGGGCGTGCTCGTGGGCAATGGAACTCCAGCCGGATGCCACCGACGACACGGCGAACGAATCAGCGGCCACCGCGTCGTTCCACGCCACGAGCGCCCCCCAGTGACGGGGGTCGGCGTCGCGACTGGTGAAGGTACGGCCCGAGCCGGTGCCCAGCATCTTGGCGAAGGTGACCCCCCTCTGACGCCGCACGGCACCGCGGTCGAGGCCCATGCGTACGAGAGCCCGCGGGACGGCTCGTCCCGGGACTCCCCACACGTCGAGGGTCACGAGCGCCGGAACCGGCTCCTGCGCTCCGGGGGCGCTGCGCACCCGGTAGTCGGCAGCGCTCACCCCGCCAGCCTAGGGCGTGACGGGCGGTCCGCCACGCGCTTCGGCCGCGTCGTCGCGGGGCTGCTTGGGGTGGGCTCCCCGGGTGACCAGCAGGCTTGCGATGACCGCCACCGCCAGGATCGCCACCACCACGCCGAGGCTGAGGGCCGTAGGAATGGCGACGAACCCGTGGCTGACGATCATCTTGATGCCGACCCACACCAGCACGAGGGCGAGCCCGATCTTGAGGTACACAAATCGGTGCATGAGGTCGGCCAGCAAGAAGTACATGGCGCGCAGGCCCAGGATGGCGAGGGCGTTGCTGGCGAATACCAGGAACGGCACCTCGGTCACCGCGAAGACTGCAGGAATCGAGTCGACGGCGAAAATGACGTCGGTGACCTCGATGAGCACCAGCACAGCCAGCAGGGGAGTGGCCATGCGCACTCCGTTGCGCCGAGTGAGCAGTTTCTGCCCCTCGTACTCCTCTGTCGTGGGGATGAAGCGGCGAAACACTCGCATGGTGCGTGTGTTGCCGGGGTCGATGTGCTGCTCGCGCTGCACCAGCATTTTGATGCCGGTGAGCACGAGGAACGCGCCGAACAGGTACAGCACCCACGCCGCGCTGGCGATGATGGCCGAGCCGGCCGCGATGAAGATCGCTCGGAAGATCAGCGCGCCGATGACGCCGAGGAACAGCACCCGGTGCTGGTAGGCCTTGGGAACCGCGAAGTGGGCCAGGATGAGCGCCCACACGAACACGTTGTCGACGGCGAGCGACTTCTCGATGACGTAGCCGGCGAGATACTGCAGGCCGAACTCAGAGCCGTAGAGCACCCAGATGACCCCGCCCACTGCGAGGCCAATGCCCACCCAGATGGCCGACCACATCGCAGCCTCGCGTACCCCGATTTCGTGGGCGTCGCGGTGCATCAGCAGGTCGATGGCCAGCATGATGAGAACCATGGCCAGCAGTGCGGCCCATGCCCAGATTGAGACGTTCATGTCACTCCCTCGTGTCGCGCGGCACGAAACCGCTCGCGGCACAAGGTCTCTCGCCACCCCGGTGGGGGCCCTGGCCCCGGTCGCGCGCAGAGGCGCGACGTGATGACGGGAACCAAGCGATGGGGATACTCCCCTTGTGAGCGTCATTCTGCCACAGGAACCAGCCCGGCACCGTCGCGGCCGGCGAACGCCGGGGGATGAGGGCCACGACGAGGTCTTCCTGCAAGTGTTTCGCAATCGCTTGATTATGGCGTAAACCATTGTGCCCCAATGGTTTACGGCATTCGCGACGCGTGTAGGGTGAGGGGTCCAAGCTTCACCCCCAACGAATGTATCGAGGAGACTGACGTGGCGATCCGCCTGGGCGACGAGGCCCCCAACTTCACCGCCGACACCACCGAGGGCACCATCGACTTCCATGCGTGGAAGGACGGCGCCTGGGCTGTGTTCTTCAGCCACCCCGCCGACTTCACGCCCGTGTGCACCACTGAGCTCGGCCGTACGGCCGCTCTGCAGGGGGAGTTTGCCAAGCGCAACGTCAAGGCCATCGCCGTGTCGGTCGACCCACTCGAGTCGCACCAGGGCTGGGCCGGCGATATCGGCGACGTTGGCGGCACCGACCTCAACTTCCCGATCATCGCCGACGAGAATCGTGAGGTGTCGAGCCTCTACGACATGATCCACCCCGGAGCAGGCGACACGTCGACGGTGCGTGCGGTGTTCATCGTCGATCCCCAGAACAAGGTGCGCCTCACCCTCACCTACCCCAAGTCGGTGGGCCGCAACTTCGACGAGGTGCTGCGCGTCATCGACGCTCTGCAACTCACCGACTCGGCGCCGGTTTCAACCCCCGTTGACTGGAAGCCAGGCGGCCGGGTCATCGTCTCGCCGGCCATGTCGACTGACGATGCGCGCGCGAGGTTCGGCGAGGTCGAGGAGGT
>WLOZ01000423.1 GCA_009699025.1 Actinomycetota bacterium | reverse complement strand
TTGTAGGCGTTCTGCTCGGGCGTGTCCTTCTCGTTGAGCGGCAGGCGCACGAGTCCGGCCTTGGCCAGCGCGTAGTACACCGCGAGGCACTCGATGCCGTTGGGCATCATGACGCCCACGCGGTCGCCCGGCTCAATGCCCTGCGCCAGAAGGGCGTGGCCGATGCGGTCGGTGGCCGCGTCGAATTCGAGAAAGGAGACCACTCGTCCCTCGCACTCGAGGGCCGGTGCGTTGCCGAACCGTGCCGCGCTCTGTCGGATCAGTACCCCGATGTCCATGTATCGGTCAGCCTCTCTGCATGTTCACGGTGAGGTCGCCGTGCTGGTAGGTGAGGTACTTCGCCGTGGTGCGGTTCATGAGGTCGCGCACCAGCATCACCTCGGGGCTGTCGGAGTAGTTGAAGCTCGTCTTCACCGGCCCCGCAGCAAGGGTGGCGTCGACATCGGGGCCTGGGATCAGGTAGCGCAGTAGCAGTTCCTCGTCGGAGATAAGGTCGCCGAACTGGTGGCGAATCTCCTTCAGTGACGGGTCGGGACGCTCCCAGTCGAGGAACTCCTTACCGCGCTTGCTGCTGAAGGCTCGGTCCATGACCTCCGGGGCGACCGTGCCCGGAATCGGACCCATGTGGCCGGCTAGGTACATGAGGTTCTCGTCGGGGAAGATCGTGTAGCGCTCGCCGTTCACGAGATTGAGCAGCGCCTGAATGCCCACGAGCTGGCTGTAGGGCGTGGCCATGACGGGGTAGCCCATCTCCTCGCGCACGATGCTGATCTCATGCATCAGTTCGTCGTAGCGCGACTCCATGCCGTACTGCTTGAGCTGGGCGATCAGCGTGCCGGTCATGCCTCCGGGCAGCTGGTGGGCGGAGTGCGCGAGGTTGTACTCGCGGGGCACGCCCACGAGGAAGCCCTCGTTCTCAGCCACGCGCGTGAGATGCTCGGCGATGCCCGGCAGCAGCGAGAGGTCAAGGTCAACCTCGTAGCCGAGCCTCTTCATGTTGTCGGCTGTGATCTCGATCGACGGCATCGAGGGTCCGTTGGCCATGGGGCCCACCGCGGTGTGCAGGATGTGGATTCCGTGCTTGGCAGCGGTGATGTAGTTGAGGGTCGACACCCCGGTGGTGTTGTGGAAGTGAGCCTCGAGCGTGGTGCCCTGGGCGGCCTCTACCATGCCAGGGATCCACGTCGCCGCGCGATCGGGCGAGAGGATGCCGGCTTCGTCGCCGAGGATGATCGTCTCCACACCCCACGTCGACATTTCCCGCACGATGCGGGCGAAGAACTCGTCGGTGTGCACGGGCGACTCGGCGAACATCACCTGGGGCGCGGCTTCGGCCCCGGCGTCCTGCACGATGCCGCACATCCACTTCATCTCGTCGAGGTTGAACAGGCAGTCGAAAATCCACATACTGCCGATGCCGTGCTTAATAAGGGTGCGCACCCACAGCTCGAGGATCGATCGGGGGGTGAGTCCCATTCCGACGATCGCGTTCGCCCGCGAACCGGCCCGCATGCGCGAGTTGGGCATGGCGGCGCGCACGAGGTCGAGCCCCTCCCACGGGTTCTCGCGCTGGTAGCGCACGAGTACCTCAAAGATCGACGAGCCGGTGAAGTCGACGATGCGATATCCCACGCGGTCGATGTCAGCAGCCACGGGGAGGCTGTGGCCCGCGCGCATGCGCATGCCCCAGAGGCTCTGCTGCCCGTCGCGCAGCGACTGGTCGATGAACTCGATCTTGGTCACGGTGTGCCCTTCTCGTCACGAGTGATCCACTGAGGCAGGAACTCCTGCTCAACCCAGCGGGTGTGGTGCTGCTGTTCGATAAATCCGTCGCTACTGATGAGGTCGCGCAAGAACGCGCGGTTGGTGGTAATTCCTTCGATCGTGAAGTGGTCGAGTGCACGACGCATGCGAGCGAGGCAGGTCTCTCGATCGGGACCCCAGGTGAGCACCTTGGCGATCATTGAGTCGTAGTAGGGCGGGATGAGGTAGCCGCCGAAGACATGGCTGTCGACCCGCACGCCTCCGCCCACCGGCGGAATCCACGTAGTGACCCGTCCGGGCGTCGGGAGGAAGTCGCGCGAGGGGTCTTCGGCATTGATGCGGCACTCGATGGCATGGCCGTCGAGCCGGACCTCGTCCTGGGTGAACGACAGGGGGTGCCCGCCCGCGATACGCAGCTGCTCGCGCACGATGTCGATGCCGGTGATGAGTTCGGTCACGGGATGCTCAACCTGCACGCGTGTGTTGACCTCGAGAAACGCGTAGTCGCCAGTGATGGCATCGACCACGAACTCGACAGTGGCCGCGCCCACGTAGTCGAGCGCGCGGCACAATTCCACGGCAGACCGATGCAGCTCTGCCCGCACGGCGGGGTCGATCGACAGGGCGGGTCCCTCTTCGACGATCTTCTGATAACGCCGCTGGGCCGAGCAGTCACGCTCACCAAGATGCACCACGTTGCCATGCGTGTCGGCGAGGATCTGCACCTCGACATGGCGGGCACGGGTGATGAACCGCTCGATGTACAGCCTGCCGTCGCCGAACGCCTGCAGCGCCTCGTGGCTCGCCGTGGCGAAGGTGGTGTCGAGGTCGTCGATCTCATTGACCAGCACCATGCCGCGGCCTCCACCGCCGGCGGCCGCCTTGAGCAGCACCGGCAGCCCGACTGACTCAACGACCGCTCGGGCCGACGCGAGATCGGTGAGCGCATCGCTTCCGGCCCCGGTGGAGATGCCCAGCGCCTGCGCAGCAGCCCGGGCCTGAACCTTGTCGCCTCCGCGGCGGATGGTGTCGGCCGACGGCCCCACGAAGGTGATTCCGTTCTCGGCGCACGCCTCCGGCAGCTCAGGGCGCTCGGCCAGGAAGCCGTACCCTGGATGCAGCGCGTCGCAGCCGGTTGCCATCGCCGCGGCGATGACCCGGTCGATGTCGAGGTAGCTCTCGTGCGCGTGTGCGGGTCCGATGCACACCGACCGGTCGGCCAGTCGGGCCGGCATGCTGTCGCGATCGGCCTCCGAGGTGATGACCACCGACTCGAGACCCTCGTCGGCGCAGGCTCGGATGATCCTCACGGCAATTTCACCGCGATTGGCCACCAGCACCCGAGAGATCGAC
>WLOZ01000422.1 GCA_009699025.1 Actinomycetota bacterium | reverse complement strand
TCGCTCACCGCGCTTGACCTCGACAGAATCGGTCGCAGCGTCTCGCGCTCGCGGGCGGAGAGGACTCGGGACATCATCGCGGCGGCGAGCCGAGCCGCAATCTGTGGACCGTCACCGACATCCGCTGAGATGATCCAACAGCGGAGCGATCCGTCAATCTCGACGGGCGCGCCCCTGGTGTCGGTACTGCTTGCGGCAAGTCGCACCCCGGCAAGCCGTGAGAACTCCTCCAGGATCGCGGTGTCGTCAGCGGACTCCTCCGGCTCGTATGCTGCGGCCGCGGCGAGCCACGCCAGGGTGCTGCGCGAGTCTCCGCTCACTGCCGCTCCCAGCAAGTCCAGCACCTGAAGGGGGTCCGCGGCCTCGCTGACCTCGAGCAGGGCCAGTCGCCCACGCTGCGCCAGGCTCTCCCCGGTCACCGACGGAGGCGTGGGCCGGCGCATGACCAGGCCAGCGACCCCGCGCTCGACCGCTCGTCGCACCAGCACGTCAAACCGGTAGCCGACAAGCTCCGCCTCCGCGGTTCGGCTCAAGACCGCGAGGGCGCCCGGGCGCAGCGCCTCCTGCTCTCCGATCACTTCCAGGAGCGTCACGTGGGTGACCTGGTGAGGATCCTCGGGCATGACGCGGGCGATCAGTGCCGACCCGAGGGGCCCATCGAGCAGTCGGGCAAGGGTGACGGCCGTGGCTCCTCCTTGGATTGATGGCACAGTGCAGAGGCAATCTTCTGTACGGATAGTACAAGCAGATTGTCATCGTGGACCCTAGGCTCGGCTCCATGCTGATCGAGGCGAGCGACATCGACGCTCTGGCTCGGGGCTGTGCCGTGCTGGGCACGGGCGGCGGGGGTGACGTCTCGACCGAGGCGCTCGTGGCCCGCCAGGCGATCGAAGAGCATGGCCCCGTTCGGGTGGTCACTCTCGCCGACCTCCACGACGACGACATCGTGATGCCGGTCGGCGGCATCGGAGCACCGTCGGTCAGCGCCGAGAAGATCGGCTCGGGCGACGAGGTCGAGTTCCTTCGGACCATTGTTGAGAGTGTCCTCGATCGGCCGGTCGGGGCCCTGATGGCAGGTGAGATCGGCGGAGGCAACGGTCTGTACCCGATCGCAGCTGCGGCCCGGATGAACCTGCCGCTGGTCGACGGAGACGCCATCGGTCGGGCCTTCCCCGAGGTGCACATGGTCTCGATGCACGTCGCCGGACTGCTGCCAGAGTTCATCGTGGTGGCCGATGAGCGGCGCAACAGCGTTGTCATCCGACCCATCGACGGCGAGTGGGGCGAGCTGCTGGCGCGCGCGGTCACTGAGGTGTTTGGTGGCTCCGCAGCGATGGCCGACTACGTCATGCCGGTGTCCCGGGCACGGGGCGCGATCATCGAGGGAACCGTCTCGCAGGCACTGCGCATCGGCCGCTCCGTGCAATCGGTGACTGATCCAGTCGCCGCCTTGGTCGAAGCCGTTGACGCAGTGAAGCTGATCGAGGGCAAGGTCGCAGACGTCGAGCGGCGCACCGCTGGCGGCTTCGTGCGAGGAAGCGTCGTCGTCGAAGGCTACGGCCCGGACGCCGGGCGACTCGTTCGGGTCGAGATCCAGAACGAGAACCTGGTCGTGCTCGAGGACGGCGCCGTCCTGGCGAGCGTGCCGGACCTCATCACCCTCGTCGACAGCCTGAGCGCGGAAGCGGTCGCCACAGAGGTGGTGCGCTACGGCCAGCGGGTCGCCATCCTCGCGTTCCCCTGCGCGCCGATCTGGCGAACCCCCCGAGGCATCGAGATCGCAGGTCCGCGCGCCTTCGGATACGACTTCGACTACACCCCGCTGGGGGTGAGCCATGTCGTCGGGGCTTGATCTGCGGCTGGGCATCGACGTCGGTGGCACCCACACCGACGCCGTCATTCTCGATCGCGCCAACAGCGTGATCGCCAAGACGAAGCAACCAACCTCACTCGATGTCACCTCAGGCGTCCGTGCGGCGATCGCGTCGGTGATCGGCCAGCCCGGAATCGACAAGGCGCGCATCAGCCACGTCATGCTGGGCACGACTCACGCGACAAACGCGGTGCTGGAGCGCCGGCGGCTGCACTCAGTGGCGGTGCTTCGGGTGGGCGCGCCCTCCTCCGTTGCGGTCCGGCCGCTGTTCGGCTGGCCTGCCGAACTCGTCGCAGCCATCGGCGGCCATTGCGAGATTGTCGCTGGCGGGTACGAGTACGACGGTCGAGAGATCGTGCCGTTCGACGCCGAGGCCACGCGCGCGTTCTTCACCTCGGTGAAGGGCGAGGTCGAGGCAGTGGCGATCTCGGCGGTGTTCTCGCCCATGTTCGCCGCACACGAATTGGCCGCTGCAGACATCGCACGTGAGGTTCTCGGCCCAGACATCATCGTGTCGCTCTCACACGAGATCGGCTCGCTCGGGCTTCTCGCTCGAGAGAACGCGACCGTGCTCAACGCCGCGCTCACCGAGGTCGCGCGCGAGGTGGCCACCGCACTCACAACCTCGCTGCGCGACTATGGAATCGACGCCCGTGTGCTGTACGCCCAGAACGACGGCACGCTGATGGCCCTCGACTATGCGGTGCGGTTCCCGATCCTCACCATCGGATCTGGGCCGGCCAACTCGATCAGGGGTGCGGCCTTCCTGACCGGGCTCAACGACGCACTGGTCGCCGACGTCGGCGGAACCTCCACCGACTTCGGCATGCTCGTCAATGGATTTCCGCGCGAGTCCACCGCCGCCGTCGACATTGGGGGCGTCAGCACCAACTTCCGAATGCCCGACGTCCTGGCGATCGCGCTGGGCGGTGGCACCGTGGTGCGCCAGACTGCGGCCGGCGTTGGCCTCGGCCCCGACAGCGTCGGCTACCGACTTCCGGTGGAGGGACTGTGCTTCGGCGGTAGCACCCCCACAGTCACTGACGCGGCGGTACAGGGCGGGCGCGCCACCATTGGAACGACCCACGTGCCCGATGAGCACCACGAGGTCCTCGCCTCGGCGCTCGACGTCGCCGACTCGATGATCGCCGAGGCGGTCGACCGAATGAAGCTGGGCAAGGGGGACGTTCCCATGATCGTCGTGGGCGGCGGCTCAGTGCTGATCCCCGACTCGATCCCTGGAGT
>WLOZ01000421.1 GCA_009699025.1 Actinomycetota bacterium | reverse complement strand
GCTGTTCTCGCCGCGGTTGCTCTGCGCGCGTTCGCCGCGGGTTTCGAGGCGGCCGGGGGAAGGTGGCGAGTGGGTCGTCGCGTGGTGGGGCTCAGCGTGCGGGGTGACGGGGTCAGGGTCGACCTCGACACTGAGAGTCCGCTGCTGGTCGACCGGGTGGTGGTCGCGACTGGTCCGTGGGCCGGGCGGCTGCTGCGCGAGGTGGGGGTTGAGGTGCCACTACGCCCCGTACTGCAGCAGGTCTCCTACCTAGGCTGCGCGGCGGGTGAGTTGCTGCCCTGCCTCGTCGATGGCGGCGATCTCGATGACGCGATGCTGTACGCCCTCCCCACACCGGGCCGCGGGCTCAAGGTGGGGCTCGAAGTACCGCTGCGCGAACTCGACCCCGATGCCGACGACCGCGACCGCTCGCCGTCGGCCGACCTCGAGGCGCTCACCTCTCGACGGGTGAGCCGCATCCTGCCGGGTCTCGACGCCGCGGTGACGGGCAGCGAGGTATGTACCTGGACCTACGGGCCCGACGGGCGGTTCGTGATCGACTCGGCCCTCGACGGCCGGGTGGTGTTCGCCTGCGGCGACTCGGGGGAGGGGTTCAAGTTCGCGCCGCTCGTGGGTGAGGCGCTAGCTGATCTCGCCGAGGGGCTCGGGGTCGGGCCCGACCTCGCTGAATTCTCGATGCGCCGCTTCGGCGGCACCCCTCCCGCGCCGCCGAGCCGCATGCACATCGGCCGCTAGGCTGGCCTCTACCGCACCCGAGGAGAGCCGTGTCCGAGCAGATCCCTGAGATTGAGTTCCGCAGCGATGTCACTGTCGAGCTCGTCAAGGCGTCGGCATCCGACGCCGACGTTGTGTTTGCGGCGCGGGTGTCGACGCTCGGCGAGAGCTCGCTCGACGATGTCAGCGCCGACCCCGAGCGGTCGCGCGGACTCATTAACTACCTGATGCGCGACCGGCACGGCAGCCCCTTCGAGCACAACTCGCTCACCTTCTTTGTGCGGGCGCCCATCTTCGTGTGGCGCGAGCACATGCGGCACCGCATCACGTCGTATAACGAGGAAAGCGGCCGCTATCGCGAGCTGCAGCCGGTGTTCTACGTGCCTGGGCCCGACCGCAACCTCGTGCAGGAGGGTAAGCCGGGCGCCTACGAGTTCGTGCCGGGCAGCCCCGAGCAGTACGCGCTGGTCGACTCCGCCGTGCGCGAGTCGTGCGCCCAGTCGTACGCGGCCTATCGCGCGATGCTCGACGCAGGAATCGCGCGCGAGGTGGCCCGCGTGGTGCTGCCGGTGACCATCTACTCGTCGGCGTACGTCACCATGAATGCCCGCGCGCTCATGAACTTCCTGTCGCTGCGCACCAAGCGTCTCGACTCGCACTTCCCGTCGTTCCCCCAGCGCGAAATCGAGATGGTCGCCGACCGCTACGAGGAGGAGTGGAGGGTGCTCATGCCCATCACTTACGCGGCTTTCGAGGCCAGTGGACGGGTGGCTCCCTGAGCGTCTGAGGCGGCCGATGTCCGGTGCCGATAGTCTGGGCCCCGTGACCGCTTCCCTGCCGCGTGAGGCTCCGTTCGGACGGGTGCTCACCGCGATGGTGACCCCCTTCGACGCCGACGGTGAGCTCGACCTCGCCGCGGCGTCACAGGTTGCCACCGACCTCGTGGACCTCGGCTGCGACGGACTCGTCGTGAGTGGCACCACTGGCGAATCTCCCACCACGTCTGACGACGAGAAGTCGGCGCTGCTTGCCGCCGTGCTCGAGGCCGTGGGCGACCGCGCCCGGGTGGTGGCCGGCGTGGGCACCAACGACACCCGGCACACGGTGCACCTCGCGGCACTGGCCGAGAGGGCGGGGGCCCACGGCGCGCTGGTGGTCACCCCCTACTACAGCAAGCCGTCGCAGGAGGGTCTGCTCGCGCACTTCAACGCGGTAGCCGACGCCACCGGGCTACCGCTGATGGTCTACGACATTCCCGGGCGTGCGGGCGTGGCGATCGCCACCGACACGCTGCTGAAACTGGCCGAGCACCCGCGCATCGTGGCCAATAAAGACGCCAAGGGCGACGTGTGGGCGGCGCAACAGGTGATGCACCGCAGTGACCTGCCCTTCTACTCCGGCGACGACGCGCTCAACCTGCCGCTGATGGCAGTGGGCGCCGTGGGGGTGGTGAGCGTCACGGGTCACCTGGTGGCCGACCGCCTTGTGGCCATGGTCGACGCCCTGCTCAGCGGTGACACCGCGCGTGCTGCCGACATCAACGACTCGCTCGTGCCGGTCACCGAAGGCGTCATGGGCCGCGCGCCCGGCCTCGTGATGGTGAAGGCCGCGCTCGACCTCCTTGGCCGCGCCGGTGGCGGCACAGTCAGACTTCCGCTGGTATCAGCCAGCGAACAGCAGCGCAGCGTGCTGCGCGACGACCTGAGAGCCGGGGGCTTCGACCTGTGACCCATCCTGAGCTGGGCCCACCGCCGAGTCTTCCCGAGGGGGCCCTGCGCATCGTCGCGCTCGGCGGCCTCGGAGAGATCGGCCGCAACATGACCGTCTTCGAATTCGACGGCAGGCTACTCATCGTCGACTGCGGGGTGCTGTTTCCCGAGGACAACCAGCCCGGTGTCGACCTGATCCTCCCCGACTTCGAGTACGTGCGCGATCGCCTCGACGACATCGAGGCGATCGTTCTCACCCACGCCCACGAAGACCACATCGGGGCGGTGCCCTATCTGCTGCGCGAGCGAGCCGATATTCCGATCATGGGCTCGAGGCTCACCCTCGCACTGCTGCAGGCCAAGCTGCGCGAGCACCGCATTGTGGCGCAGGCCATGGAGGTCAAGGAAGAGCAGGTCGTCACGCGCGGGCCGTTCGAGATTGAGTTCGTGGCCGTGAACCACTCGATTCCTGATGCCCTCGCGGTGGCCATCACCACCCCGGCCGGGCGCGTGCTGCACACCGGTGACTTCAAGATGGACCAGGTTCCGCTCGACGGGCGCATTACCGACCTCAACGCGTTCGCGCGGCTGGGCGACGAGGGGGTCGACCTGCTGCTTATCGACTCAACCAACGCCGAGGTTCCGGGCTTCGTCACCTCCGAGCGCGACATCATGCCCGTGCTCGACAGCGTGTTCCTGCGCG
>WLOZ01000420.1 GCA_009699025.1 Actinomycetota bacterium | reverse complement strand
TCGCGTAGCGCTGTCGCCGCGTGGGGAGCCGAACCAAGAAGGTGCCACGCCCAGGTGAGCGCGCTGGCCACGGTCTCGTGCCCCGCGACCAGAAAGGTGATGATCTGGTCACGTACCCGCGTGTCACCCGGTGCCGTGCCAAAGCCCTCGACCAGTAGGTCGAGCATGTCGGGCTCGCGCGCCACCCCTACTGGCCGAACCCGCCGCTCGTCGAGCATCCGGGCAACTGCGCTGTCGAGCACCGACAGGCTGCGGCGCAGGGTGAGGTTGCCGGGGGTGGGAACCCAGAGCGGCGGCGAGAGTGGGTTACGCGCCTTGCCGACCACCACCTCAAGTGCGTCCAGCGTCGCGTGAGCCAGCCGTGCGGCATCCCCGCTGAGATCGGTGCCGAACAGGGCCCGACCGACCACCTCGAGCGCGACGTGCATCATGGCCGCGTCAACGTCGACCACGGCGCCCGCCGGAAGCTCTGACCACTCGTGGTCGAGACGTTGGCAGGCGACGCCCACGTGATCGGCCACCCTCTCGACCTGCGAGTGATGGAACGACGGTTGCACCACGCGCCGCTGCTGTCGCCACGCCTCGGTGTCGGCAGTGAGCAGCCCCTCCCCCGTGACCAGTGACAGCGACGTGTACTGGATAGTGCGCTTGCCGTACGCGCGCTGGTTGACCCGAAGCACCCGGTCGACAGCCTCGGGATCGGTCACGAGGTACGACGGCGGCTTGGGAATGGGAAACTGCACGAGGTCTCCGTGCTGCTGCCACACCTGCTCGAGGAAGGCCAGCGGATTGCCGCGGATAAGCCCGAAGGCCCGCAGCATCTCGCCACCCTGCGGTCCGGGCGCGGTGACGGGAGTGCGGAAGTAGCGCTCCGGTGGACGGCGCGAGCGAGGGCTCATCGGGCCGGACCTACCTCGTCAGGCCGGGGTCACGGGTTGCGCCGCAGCCCGCTCGCGCGCCAGGTGCACGATCACCGCCACGACGCCGACCACCGCGATGGTGCCGCAGATGACGGTGGGCACCCCGAGCAATTTCAGAGCGGTGGAGGCAAGGATCACCATCAGCAGTGCCCGCAGCCCCATACCGTTGTAGCGCGACGACATGCGCGCCCCGAGCCACACGCCCGGAATCTCCCCCACGAGCAGGGCGGCGGTGACCCGCCAGTCGACCACCCCCAGGGTGGCGTGCGCGATGGCGCCGGCGAAGAGCATGGGCACCGCTTGGAGCAGGTCGGTGCCCACCAGGACCGAGGGAAGCAGGAGCGGGTAGAGCAGGAGCAGCGAGGTGACGATGAGCGATCCGGACCCCACCGACGTGGTGCCCACCAGCACACCCACCACAAAGCCGATGGCAATGGTGAGCGCTCGGTGCACGGGAGCCTTCGGCCCTCGCCTGGGATCATCGAGGGGCACAACCTCCGGTGGGCGACGGCGAAGCCGGGGAAGAAGCCGGGGTAACTGTGATCGCACCAGCATCGCGCCCAGAGCGACAAGAAGTACGATGCCGATCCACGTCTTGAGCAGGGCCCCTGTCTCGCTGCCCTCGAACAGACGCGCGAAGGCCAGAGTTCCGATGAGCACGCCCGGCACCGAACCCACCGACAGCCAGATGGCCAGCCCCCAGTGCGCGGTGCCCTGCCTCACGTGAACGAGCGATCCGACCGGCTTCACGATGGCGTTGGCCACGACGTCGCTAGAGACCGCAGCCGCAGGCGGGATACCGAACGCGAGAATGAGCAGCGGGGTAACCAGCACTGCACCGCCCATTCCGGTGAGCCCGACCATCAGACCTGCGACGAGACCCCCGAGAGCGAGCAGGACGTCGAAGGTCTCGATCACAGAGCGCCGTCTCCCAGTACGAGCGACACGACCGACGCCACCGACGCGTCGACGTCGGCCACCCCAGAGAGGTGCAGGTCGGGGGTCAGCGGAGGCTCGTAGTCTTGGCCGACCCCGGAGAGGTTGGGCAGGTCTCCGGCTGCAGCCTTGGCGTAGAGGCCCTTGGTGTCGCGGGCCACACACACGTCGAGGGAGGTATCGACATACACCTCGGCGAAGTCTCCGGGCTCGTAGAGGTCGCGGGCGCTGCGCCGATCGGCGCGGAAGGGCGACACCAGCGCAACGAACACCACCACGCCACTCTCCATCATCAGTTTCGCCACCTCGGCGACCCGCCGCACGTTCTCGGCCCGGTCTTCCGGGGTGAACCCGAGGTCCTTGTTGAGGCCCGACCTCAGGTTGTCGCCGTCAAGCACGAAGGTGCGCACGCCGAGGGCGTGCAGGGCGCGCTCGGCGGCATCGGCAATAGTCGACTTGCCCGAGCCCGACAGGCCGGTGAACCAGACCACCTTCGAGGGGTGGCCGTTGAGCAGGGCACGCGCCCCGCGGTCGACCTCATACTCGTGCTGCACGACGTTGGCCGAGCGGCGCAGGGCGAAGCGCACCATGCCGGCTGCCACGGTGTCGGCCGACTGTCGGTCGACCAGAACGAATCCTCCGGTGTGCCGGCTCCGCTCGTAGGAGTCGAGGGGAATCGGTCGGTCAGATGCGAACTCGACGCGCCCCACCTCGTTGAGCGAGAGCACGCGAGCGGCGTCTTCGTGGCCGGTCTCGACGTCGAGCCGGTGCCGCACCGACGTGATGGTGACGGGCACACGAAGTGGACCGCACACCAGCAGGTAGGAACGTCCGTGGGCCAGCGGCTCCTCGCCCATCCACACCAGGTCGGCGGAGTAGCGCTCGGCTGGCGGGCAGTTGTCATCAATGTCGACGATGAGGTCGCCGCGGGCAACGTCGAGGTCAGGCTCGAGTTCGATACTCACCGCATCGCCCGTGAACGCACGCTCACGGTCGCCGGCAAGCGTCGCGATGCGCACCACGCGACCTCGCTCGGTGCGGCCAGCCAGGGTGATCTCATCGCCCACCGCAAGGCTGCCCGTGGCGATCGTGCCGGCCAGTCCGCGGAAGTTGGTGGCACGCAGGATGGTCTGGATCGGCAGTCGCAGGGGCAGGTCGTCGCCGCGACGGTCGCCCTCGACTCCCTCGAGCGCCTCGAGCATGGTGGGCCCGCGGTACCAGGGGGTGTTGGCGCTGCGCTCGATGACGTTGTCGCCCGCGAGGGCGCTGACGGGCACGAC
>WLOZ01000042.1 GCA_009699025.1 Actinomycetota bacterium | reverse complement strand
TGCGCGAGATTCGTCGCGTGCTGCGCCCCGAGGGCTTCCTGTTTCTCCAGCTGTGGCCGTTCTACCACTCGAAGCACGGGACACACCTCACCGAGTGGTACCCGGAGGGGTTCGTGCAGTTCACCAAAACCCCGGAGGAGATTCAGCGGGAGGTGCTCGACCGCGCAGACGACGAGGACCACGCCCGGTACATGCTGCGCGAGTTCGAGCACCTCAATCGAATCACCCTCGACGACCTCGGGGCTGCCCTGAAGGCGTCGGGCTTCGACGTGATTCGGCTGAAGCTCATCAGCGACCCGGTCGAGGTGCCGCCCGAGGCCCGCGATGCCGAACTGTCGGCACTCGCGATCGCCGGCGTGGTTATGCTGGCCCGACCCCGCCCCTAGCCTCGGGGTGTGCGGGGACGAAAGTCTTCGTCTGGCCCGTCGGCCCGACAGCCCGGGCCAGTGCCGCCCATTGTCGGTGCTGATGTACAGCTCGGCAGTATTCCAGTACCGGCCCCACCCTGTCCGCAGGAGAGGACCCCTCACCCCTCCCGCAGGAGGCTGTCGCTGATTACCTGCCCCGCCTTGCGCAGGGCCGTGATGAACGCCGACGCCACGGGCGTGGCAGGCAGGCTCCTCAGCCTGCTGAACCCCACTGTTCGGCTCACCCCCTCCAGCCGAATCGGAAGCATCACCAGGCGCTCATCATCGCGGGCGACAAGTTCCGGGAGCACTCCCACGTAGCCGTAGTCCGCAATGAGCGTTCGGAGGGTCAGGATGGAGGTGCACTCAATTCGGTTGTGCGGCGTCTGAATGCCGTGCGCCTCGAAGGCCCGTTCGAGTTCCCCTCGGAGGCTCGTCTGCGCCACCGGCATGATCCACGAGCAATCGACCAGCGACTCGAGGGTCGGCACGCTGAGGGACGCCGCCGCGTGGTCGCGCGCCACCACGACCCTGATTTGCTCACGGTAGAGGGACACCCTCTCGATGCGGGGGTCCTGCGCCTCAGCCGTGATTCGACCAACAACAAGGTCCACCGATCCGCCCAGAACCTGCACGCCGAGAGAGTCGGGCGTCGCCTCGTGAATGACCACGCCGGCACGGGGATACTCCCGCTTGAAGGACTCAACCGCCATCGGCAGCAGTCGGTTCGTACCAGCCAGGGTGGTTCCTACGGTGACCGTGCCCACCGTGCCGGAGGAGACGTCCTTCACCCTTTCGCCCGCCAGAATCAACTGGGCAACGACGGCACGCGCGTGCTCGAGGAAGACGTCACCGGCCGGAGTGGACCGCACCCCACGTGGGCCCCTCTCAAACAGGCGGGCCTGAAGGATCTCCTCCAACTCATGAAGGCCCCGACTGACCGCGGGCTGAGTCACCCTCAGGTGCTCGGCAGCGCGCAGGATGGTCCCGTGATCGGCCACCGCCACCGCCAAGATCAGGTGCCTGATCTTCAGGCGCCCATCGAGGAGGCGAGACGAGGTCATCGCCGCACTATGTCAGTACAGACATACTTTGAGGCGTAAAACGCATTGGAAATGCATAGCGGACTTCGAAAGAATCCGTCAGAGGACATTCCCAGCGCACCTACTGACACCAGACGAGAGTGGGGCCCGTGAACTCGCCGTGTATTGACGTTCACAGCCACTCGGTTCCCCGCGGCTGGCCCGATCTCGCCGAGGCGACCGGCGTGCCCGGCACCTGGCCATGGCTGCGGCTCGACTCCGAGCGCGAGGCGATGGTCATGGTCGGCACCTCGGAGTTCCGGCGCGTCACCGACTCGGCGTGGAGCGCCGACACGCGGCTGGCCGACATGGATGCCGACGGAATCGCGGTGCAGGTGGTGTCTCCCACGCCCGTGTTCTTTGAGTACGCGCGGCCCGCCGACCAGGGCGCCATCGTCAGCCGCATCTTCAACGACCTCGCGCTCGAGTTGTGCACCGAGGCTCCCGATCGGTTGATCCCCTTCTGCCAGGTTCCGCTGCAGGACCTCGACGCCGCGAACCGCGAGCTCGACCGGTGCCTCGCGAACGGACACCGCGGAGTCGAGATCGGCAATCACGTGGGCGATCGCGACCTCGACGACGCAGCGATCGTGGAGTTCCTTCAACACTGCGCCGACGTTGATGTGCCGGTGTTCGTGCACCCGTGGGACATGGCGAGTTCACCGCGGCTCGACCGCTGGATGGCCCAGTGGCTCGTAAGCATGCCCCAGGAGACCCACCTTTCTATTACGGCGATGATTCTCGGCGGCGCCTTCGACCGCCTGCCGCGGTCACTTCGCATCTGCTTTGCCCACGGCGGCGGCTCGATTGCCTTCGCGCTTGGCCGCATGGACAACGCCTGGCGCGAGCGCCACGACGTGATCGGCACCTCCGAGCACCCGCCCTCGCACTATGTCGACCGGTTCAGCGTCGACACCGTGGTGTTCGACCACCGAACCCTGCGCTACCTCATCGACGTCATGGGAGCCGATCGAGTGATGCTCGGCAGCGACTACCCCTACCCCCTCGGCGAGCGCCCCGCCGGCTCAATCGTGCGCGACAACGAACTGCTCACCGACTCCGAGCGCGATGCGCTGCTCGGGGGAAACGCCCTCACCTTCCTCGGCCAACCTGAGATGGTGAGCCGATGAGCCTCCTCGACCGCTCCGGCGCCCACGGGCTCGAGCTGGCCGACCCGGTTACCACCCGCCGCGGTGAGTTCCTCGTGCCGCAGCACCACGGCAACGAGGTGGCGTACCTCGCCGGCAACTCACTCGGACTTCAGCCCCGGGCCGTGGCCGCCGACCTCGCAGTCGAGCTCAACGACTGGGCCACCCTGGCCGTCGAGGCCCACGTCGAGGGCACGCACCCGTGGGTCAACTTCCACGAGCTACTGCGCGGGCCGCTGTCGCGTCTCGTGGGCGCCCGCGAGGCCGAGGTAGTGGCGATGAATTCGCTCACGGTCAACCTGCACCTGCTGATGGTGTCGTTTTACCGGCCCACCGAAAGCCGGCACCGCATCGTGATTGAGGACTCCGCCTTTCCCTCCGACAGCTACGCGGTGCGCAGCCATGCCGAGTTCCGCGGCTACAACGCCGACGAGGCCATCGTGCGCCTGCGACCCCGTGAGGGCGAGACCGCGCTTCGCACGGCCGACGTCGTCGACCTGCTGGCGCGCGAGGGTGACTCGATTGCCCTGGTGATGCTCGGCGGAGTGAACTACCTCACCGGCCAGCTGATGGACATGCCCACCATCACCGCGGCGGGGCATGCTGCAGGGGCCATCGTGGGCTGGGACCTCGCGCACGCGGTAGGCAACGTGCCCCTGTCGCTGCACGACTGGGACGTCGACTTCGCAGCCTGGTGCAGCTACAAGTACCTCAACAGCGGCCCGGGCGCAGTGGCGGGCGCGTTTGTGCACGAGCGCCACCTCACCGACGAGTCGATCCCCCGACTCTCGGGCTGGTGGAGCAACGACCCGACCAACCGCTTCGAGATGCTGCCGATGCTCACACCGATGCACACCGCCGACGCCTGGCAACTTTCCAACCCGCCCATCTTGGCGATGGCGCCCGTGCTTACCTCGCTCGGCCTATTCGACTCCGTTGGCATCGAGGCACTGCGCGACCGCAGCCTCCGGCTCACCGGCTACCTCGAGGCGCTGCTTGAGGCACGCGTGCTCGACCGCGGCTTCTCGGTGATCACACCCCGCGACCCGCAGTGCCGCGGCGCCCAGCTGTCGCTCGATGTTGGCGCGCGCGATGCTCGCGAGGTGAGCCGCCAACTGCGACACGACCACGGTGTCATCGCCGACTCACGCGGTGAGCGGGTCATTCGGCTTGCCCCGGTGCCCATGTACTGCACCTTCGACGACTGCTGGCGCGTTGCCGACGCGCTGGCCCAGATGTAGGAGGAACCCATGAGCGCCGAGACCACTGCCCAGACCCAGTCGAGCACCGACGTGGCGATCGTGGGCGCCGGACTCGTGGGCTGCCTGCTGGCCTGCTATCTCGCACGGCGCGGGCTCACGGTCACCCTGTACGAGCGCCGCCCCGACCCTCGCCGGGCCGACGCCGAGCGTGGCCGCTCGATTAACCTGGCCATCTCGGCCCGCGGCCTGCACGCCCTCGACCAGATCGGGCTCACCGACCAGGTCATGGCCGACGCCCTGCCCATGCGGGGCCGGCGCATTCACGACTCAGCAGGCGAGACGCTCTTCACGTCGTACAGTGCCGACGGCACGCGCGCGATTAACTCCATCTCGCGTTCGGCGCTCAATGACACCCTGCTCGCCGCGGCCCTCGAGTCGCCCCTCGTCACGGCGGAGTTTGACCACCGCCTGCTGCGGCTCGGCCTCGACGACGGAACCCTCGAGTTCGAAACCCCCCACGGAGTCAGCACGGTGAACGCCGGGGTGGTTATCGGCGCCGACGGCGCCTCGAGCGCAGTGCGCTCGCGACTGCTCTCGATTCCGGGCTTTGACTTTCGGCAGGACTACCTCGACTGCCAGTACAAGGAACTCACCATTCCCGCGCGCGACGGCGAATTCGCGCTCGACCCGGAGGCCCTGCACATCTGGCCGCGCGGCGGCTCGATGATGATCGCCCTGCCCAACCCCGACCGCTCGTTTACGTGCACGTTGTTCTGGCCACCCACGGGCCCCGGCTCGTTCGACGAGGTGCGCACCGGCGAGCAGGCGCTGGCCTACTTCACCGCGCACTATCCCGACGCCGTGCCGCTGATGCCCGACCTCGTGGCCGACTACGACGCAAACCCCGTCGGCAGCCTGGTCACCGTGCGCTGCGGGCGCTGGTCGGCCAACGGCAGGGTGGCCCTCATCGGTGACGCCGCCCACGCCATCACCCCTTTCTTCGGACAGGGCGCCAACTCAGGCTTCGAAGACGTGGCTGAGCTCGACCGATGCCTCGGCGAGGCCGATGGCGACTGGTCGGTCGCCCTGCCCGCCTACGAAAAAGCCCGCGTCGACAACGCCAACGCCATCGCTGACATGGCTCTCGCAAATTTCGTTGAGATGAGCACGAAGTCGGGCAGCAGAGTTTTCCAGGCGCAGAAGAGCGTGCAGCACGCGTTCGAGCGACTGCTTCCTGAGCACTATGTGTCGCGGTACGAACTCGTGTCGTTCAGCACCATCCCCTACGCCGAGGTGGTGCGACGCACCACGGTGCCCTCGCAGGCCCGATCGGTGGCTGCGGGCATCGCGCATCGGGTGGCTGCTCCGCTGCGATCACTGTCTGGCCGCGGGGGCGCGTCATGAGCAACGTACGCAACCTCACCGTGAGCGGCAAGGCCACTCCGCGCGGCGCGTACCCGCACGTGAAGGTGGTGGGCCGCACAGTGTATGTGTCGGGTACCAGCAGCCGTCGGCCCGACAACACCATCGCCGGCGCCGAGCTCATTGACGGCACGATGGTGCGCGACATCCGCGCACAGACCCGCGCGGTGGTCGAGAACATCGCCGACCTGCTGGCGTCGGCCGGCGCCGAACTCAGCGACCTCGTGCAGGTTACCTGCTACCTCGTATCGATGGACGACTTCGCGGGCTACAACGAGGTGTACGGCGAGTTCTTCGACCACACCGGACCCACCCGCACCACGGTGGCCGTGCACCAACTGCCCCACCCCGACCTGCTGATCGAGATTCAAGCAGTGGCCGTGCTGCCCGACACCGAGGAGACCCCATGACCGATCTGCCCGTCGCCGTCGACTTCACCGCCTGGCTCGCCGAGAACGGGCCGCTGCTCAAGCCGCCGGTGTCGAACCGCGAGATGTTTCCCGGGCACTCTGACTTCATCGTGATGATTGTCGGCGGCCCCAATCAGCGCACCGACTTTCACGTCGACCCCTATGAGGAGTTTTTTTACCAGATCAAGGGGAACATGCACCTCAACGTCGTGACGCCCGACGGCCCCGCGCGGGTTGACATTCGCGAGGGCGAGATGTGGATGCTGCCCCGCTTTCTGCCGCACTCGCCCCAGCGCCCCGAGGAGGGATCGATCGGCATGGTGGTCGAGCGCGTCCGCGAGCCCGGGGTGCTCGAGCACTTCCAGTGGTACTGCCTCGAATGCTCGGCCCTCGTGCACGACGCCGAGGTGCAGGTCGCTGACATCTCGGTTGACCTGCCCCGCATCTTCGAGGCCTTCTACGCCGACCAGAGCGCCCGCACCTGCCCCGACTGCGGAGCGCTGCACCCCGGTAAGGGCTGACTGCGATGCGCAAGCGCACCCGCACCCCCTCTCCCGACCGGGCGGCAGATGAGCCACTGCTCACCTTCGAGGAGGGCACCCCCTACGACTCGTATGTGGGAGCCACCACGCTTGCCACGATGCAGACGCTCTTCACCGACGAGCCGGCCGAGATGCCCTTCCTCGTGGTGAGCCAGATCATGGAGCTGTACTTCGGGCTCATCTGCTTCGAGTGGCGCCGCGCCCTCGAGGCCCTGCGCGACGACGACCTCGACACCGCGCTCATCGCGCTCGAGCGCAGCTGCCGGTCGATCGACGGGCTCAACGCCGCCTGGCTGTCGCTGTCGTGGATGACGCCTCGCGACTTCAACTCCTTCCGCGGCCAGCTCGGCGAGGCCTCGGGCTTCCAGTCGGCGCAGTACCGCCGCATGGAGTTTTTGCTGGGCAACAAGTCACGCCAGATGCTGGCCGCACACAAGGGCAACCCGGAGCTGCACCGCGATCTCGAAGCCGCGCTCGAGTCGCCGAGCCTCTACGACGAGGTGCTCGGCTGGCTCGCCCGGCGCGGACACCCGATTCCGGCCGACATTCTTGATCGGGCCCTCGACGCCCCCTACGAGCCCGACGACGACGTCGAGGCAGTGTGGGTGGCCATCTACCGCGACGAGCCTCGGCCCGAGATCGTGCTCGCCGAGGCGCTCACCGACGTGGCCCAGCGCATGAGCGAGTGGAAGTTTTGGCACCTCACCGCGGTGCGGCGCACCATGGGCTCCAAGACGGGCACCGGCGGGTCGTCGGGCGTGGCGTGGCTTGAACGCAGTCTGTCGAAGCTGCCGTTCCCCGAGCTCTGGACCTCGCGCACCGAGGTGTAATCCGCACTATTTCGGTGGCGTCGAGCACCCCCGCACGGCAAGATGGGCGCACCGGCGATCGCCGCTCCGGAAAGCACCCCCTGGGAGGACCAGATGATCCACGCAAGCCCGCTGCCCGACGTGGTGATTCCGAAGGTTCCACTCTTCGACTACATGTTCGAAAACGCAGAGGCGCTCGGCGACAAGCCGGCACTGATCGACGGTCCCAGCGGTCGCACGCTCACCTACGCGCAGCTTGAGGCCGGGGTGCGCTCGCTCGCGGGTGGCCTCATCGCCCATGGGTTCACCAAGGGCGACTGCCTGGCGCTGATGTCTCCCAACATCCCCGAGTACGCGATCGTCTTCCACGCGGTTGCCATGGTGGGCGGCGTGATCACCACCGTCAATCCCACCTACACCGAGCGTGAGGTGCACCACCAGCTCGTCGACTCGCACGCGCGCATCATGGTCACGGTCGGAATGTTCCTCGACACGGCCACCGCGGCCTCGGTCGACACGAACATCCGCGACATGTTCGTCATTGGAGAGGTGCCCGAGGGGTCCGACGCCCGGCCGGTCACCGACCTGTTTGGCCCCCCGTTGTCGGCTCCGGTGCCAGTCACCCCCGACGACATCGTGGCCCTGCCCTACAGCTCCGGCACCACCGGCGTCAGCAAGGGCGTGATGCTCACGCACGGCAACCTCATCGCCAATATCCAGCAGGTGCTCATCCCGGCCGAGTTCACCTCTGACGATCGGTTCATCGCGGTGCTGCCGTTCTTCCACATCTACGGCATGCAGGTGCTGATGAACTGCGGGCTGCGCGTCGGTGCCACCATCGTCACGCTGCCGCGCTTCGACCTCGAGCAGTTTTTGCAGATGCACCAGGTCCACGGCATCACCCGCTCGTTCGTCGCGCCCCCCATCGTGGTCGCGCTCGCCAAGCACCCGATGGTCGACAACTTCGACCTGTCGAGCGTCAACCAGGTGTTCAGCGGCGCCGCTCCGCTCTCGGCGTCGCTCGCACTTGAGGCCGGGGCACGTATCGGTTGCGAGGTGGTGCAGGGCTACGGAATGACTGAGCTCTCCCCCGTCTCGCAGCTGACCGCTCCCGGACAGTTCAAGCCCGGGTCGTGCGGAGTGACCACCCCCAACACCGAACTGCGCATTGTCGATGTGGCCACCGGTGCCGACCTCGACCTCGACGCCGACGGCGAGATGTGGATTCGCGGGCCCCAGGTGATGAAGGGCTACCTCAACAATCCCGAGGCCACCGCCGCCACCATCGACTCCGATGGGTGGCTGCACACCGGCGACATCGGCCATGTCGACTCCGACGGCCACGTGTACGTGGTCGACCGGCTCAAGGAGCTCATCAAGTACAAGGGCTTCCAGGTGCCCCCGGCCGAACTCGAGGCCCTGCTGCTCACTCACCCCGCCATCGCCGACGCCGCCGTAATCGGCCGCCCCGACGAGGAGGCCGGCGAGATTCCCATCGGATTCATCGTGCTCAAGCCGGGCTCCGAAGCTACCGCCGACGACGTGAAGGAGTTCATCGCGGGGCAGGTGGCCACCTACAAGCGCCTCGGCGACGTGGTGTTCGTTGACGCCATCCCCAAGTCGGCGTCGGGCAAGATCCTGCGACGGATTTTGCGTGACGGCTGACGGTCGCACTGCCACTCGGGCCCGCCGCAATCTCTGGGAAGGCCGCGCCCGGGTGGTGGAGGCCGCGGTACTGCTCACGGCGTCGAGCGCAGCCCAACGCTGGATTTCGATGCCACGGTGGTCGCGCGTTCTGGGCACAGCCGCGGCCGTGCCCGACGACTGGCAGGGGCAGCGCGTGGAGGGCCTGTCGACCACGGCAGCGACGCTGATCGAGTACCGGGTCGCCTCCGCTGTGCGCCGCGGCGCCCGACTGCTGCCCTGGACCCCTAGCTGTCTCGCAGAGGCTGCGGCAGCCCAGGTGATGCTGTCGCGGCGCGGAACGCCCGGCGTGGTGGTGGTCGGTCTTCGTCTCAGCCCCGACACTGCGGGCGCCTGGGACACCCACGCCTGGCTGCTCGGGCGTCACGGAGCCCTCACAGGGGGTCCGGCTGCCGAGGGCTTTAGCGCCACCACCGTGTTCGAGCGCGAGGGCGGACTCCTGGCCCGCGAGGTCGACCTCAGCCCGCGCGGGGCGACACGCGGCTGACCACAGCTCGGGCCCGGGCGCCCAGGGCGGTGGGCAGCGAGATTCCCAACCGTGTTTCTGGGTCGACCAGGCTCGCTGGCGCAAGGACGAATCCCGCGACCGAGCGCGCGTAATCAGTCGGACCGCCCGAGAGCTCGAGTTGCTGGTGGGCCCAGTCGTAGGTCGCTCGCGCGCTCCAGTGGTCGCTCGACGTCCAGTCGCCCGTGCGCTGCTGCACCGAGGCGGTGCGCCGCGCCCTCGCCACCTCGCGCGGGTTGACCGCCATCAGTGACTCCAGCTCCGGCACCCCGGTGGCGTCGTGAGCCACCAGCGCACTGCGCCGCACCGAGCGCACCCTGCTCAGGGACTCGCGCTCGCTAGGTTGCACCAGCCTCGAGAGCAGGGCGATGTCGACGAGGCTGCGCATCCAGCGCCAGCCGTCCTTGTGCGCGTGGGCGCTCGCGTGCACGAGGGCGTCGGCGAGGCCGAGGGTTGCGATCGAGCGCGCACCGATCTGAACGTGGGCCCCCCGCTCCCACGCGGTGTCGAAGTCGGGCAGGCCCGCGCGGTTCACGGTGAGCGACCAGTGCAGATCGAGCATCATCGCCTCGCGCACCAGCAGCAGTTCGTGGTCGGCCCACAGGGTGTAGCGCCACAGGGCACTGGCCGGGTCGGGTA
>WLOZ01000419.1 GCA_009699025.1 Actinomycetota bacterium | reverse complement strand
CCACGGCGCTCTCCACCGGAACCGCCGGTGCCTCCGCCGGGAGCGCCACCGCGCTGGGCTGCTGCCATGAGCTATACCTCGTCTTCTCTGTCTCTCAAGCCTGGACCGTCAGAACGCGAGGCCGCCCTCACGGGCGCCCTCCGCGAGTGCCGCGATGCGGCCGTGGTACTTGTTGCCGCCGCGGTCAAAAACCACGGCCTCGACGCCGGCCTTCTTAGCACGGTCGGCTACGAGCTCTCCGACCTTGCGCGAGCGAGCGCTCTTGTCGCCAGCGAATGCGCGCACGTCGGGCTCCATCGTCGACGCTGAGGCCAGCGTGCGGCCCACCGTGTCGTCGACCACCTGAACCACGAGGTGGCGTGCCGAGCGGGTAACGACCAGACGCGGACGCACTGGAGTACCCGACACCTTCTTGCGCACGCGCACGTGGCGGCGCTTGCGGGCGACCGTAGTCTTCGCCTCGTGCTTACCGAACTTGGTGAGAGCCATGACTACTTACCAGCCTTTCCGGCCTTGCGGCGGATGACTTCGCCTTCGTAACGCACGCCCTTGCCCTTATAGGGGTCTGGCTTACGCAACTTGCGAAGTTTGGCAGCGACCTCGCCGACCTGCTGCTTGTCGATACCTTCGACGCTGAAACGGGTGGGGGTCTCGACATTGAATGCGATGCCCGACGGTGGGTCGATCTCCACGGGGTGGCTGAAGCCGAGCGCAAACTCGAGGCCCTGGCCCTTAGCCACCACGCGATAGCCGGTGCCGGTGATCTCGAGGGTCTTCTTGTACCCGTCGGTGACGCCCACGACCATGTTTGCCACCAGGGTGCGCGACAGACCGTGCAAGGAGCGACTGGAGCGCTCGTCGTTGGGTCGGGTTACCGAGAGGGTGCCGTCGTCCTGCTTCTGGACCGAGATGGGCTCGGCCACGACATGGCTGAGCGTGCCCTTGGGGCCCTTGACCGTGACCGTCTGGCCATCGATCGCAATATCGACGCCCGCGGGCACCGTGATGGGAAGTCGTCCGATTCGTGACATGTCAAGCCTCCCGCTACCAGACGTAGGCGAGGACTTCCCCACCCACGCCCTTCTTTGCGCACTGACGGTCGGTGAGCAGACCGCCGGAGGTCGAGATGATCGCGATACCGAGACCGCCGAGCACCTTGGGCAGCGCCGTGTTCTTCGCGTATACGCGCAGACCCGGCTTGCTCACTCGGCGCACCCCAGCAATGGAGCGCTCACGGTTGGGCCCGTACTTGAGGTCGATCACGAGCGAGCTACCCACGGTGGCGTCCTGAACGGACCAGCCCGCGATGTAGCCCTGCTGCTTGAGGATCTCGGCAATGCCCACCTTGATGTTCGAGTGGGGCATCACGACCTGGTCGTGATAGGCCGAGTTGGCATTGCGGACACGCGTGAGCATGTCGGCAATCGGGTCAGTCATCGTCATGGTTGTCGGTCTCTCTCGCCATGGTTTCCTTCGGAATCTCCGACGGACCTGCGGCGTATCGGAACTACCAGCTGCTCTTGGTCATGCCAGGAAGCTCGCCACGGTGGGCCATCTCGCGCAGGCAGATCCGGCAGAGGCCGAACTTGCGGTACACCGAGTGGGGCCGTCCGCAGCGGGTGCAGCGCGTGTACCCGCGCACCTTGAACTTGGGAGTCTTGGCCGCCTTGAGGACCAGGGCCTTCTTCGCCATGTTTAGCTCTCCTTGAACGGGAAGCCGAGCTGCCGCAGCAGCGCGCGTCCCTGATCGTCGTTGATGGCCGAGGTGACAACCGTGATGTCCATGCCGCGCACCCGGTCGATGCTGTCCTGGTCGATTTCGTGGAACATCGACTGCTCATTGAGCCCGAAGGTGTAGTTGCCGCGTCCGTCGAACTGCCGCGGCGACAGGCCCCGGAAGTCACGGATGCGAGGGAGCGCGATGGACACGAGCCGGTCGAGAAACTCCCACATCCGGTCTCCGCGCAGCGTCACGTGGGCGCCAATCGGCATTCCCTCGCGCAGCTTGAACTGGGCGATCGACTTGCGGGCCTTGGTCACCTGCGGCTTCTGGCCGGTGATCGTGGCCAGGTCGCGGATGGCGCCCTCGATGAGCTTCGAGTCGCGAGCCGCCTCACCCACACCCATGTTGACAATCACCTTGGTGACCGTAGGCACCTGCATGACGTTCTGCAGCGCGAACTCCTCGACCAGCGCGGGCACGATCTCGGCCCGATAGCGCAACTTCAGCCTCGGCGGAATCGCGGGAGCGCTGGGCTCACGACCAGGCTGATCCGACTCTGTCGCCTCAGCGGTCTCAGTGTCGTCGGTGATGATGTCCATCAGATGTCCTTACCCGTGCGGCGCGAGATTCGCACACTGCGCTCGACCTCGTACGTGGTCCCGTCGGGACGACGCTTTTCAACCTTTTCCTTGCGGTGGCCGATGCGGGCCGGACGACCATCGTCGGGGTCGATCACCATCACGTTGGAGATGTGGATCGAGGCCTCCTGGGTCACGATGCCGCCCGCCTTGGCGCCGCGAGCGGTCTGGGTGACCTTCACGTGCTTCTTGATGCGGTTGACACCCTCGACAAGGATGCGGCTGGTCTCAGGGAAAACCTTGATGACCTTGCCCTTGGCTCCCTTGTCCTTGCCGGTGATGACCTGAACGGTGTCACCCTTGCGAACTCCGAGTGCAGCCATGGCTACAGCACCTCCGGGGCGAGCGAGATGATCTTCATGAACTTCTTATCGCGCAGCTCGCGGCCCACCGGGCCGAAGATGCGAGTTCCGCGGGGCTCATTGTCACCCTTGAGGATGACGGCCGCGTTCTCGTCGAAGCGGATGTAGGAGCCATCGGGGCGACGGCGCGACTTCACAGTGCGCACGATGACGGCCTTGACGACCTCACCCTTTTTGACGTTGCCACCGGGGATGGCGTCCTTCACCGTGGCGACGATGATGTCGCCGATGCCGGCGTAGCGTCGTCCGGAACCACCGAGGACACGGATGCACAGGATTTCCTTGGCACCGGTGTTGTCGGCGACCCGAAGTCGCGACTCTTGCTGGATCACGTCTCTCCCTACCCCTACTTGGCCTTCTCGAGGACCTCGACCACTCGCCACCGCTTGGTGGCCGACAGCGGCTTGGTCTCCAT
>WLOZ01000418.1 GCA_009699025.1 Actinomycetota bacterium | reverse complement strand
TTGACCACACCGTCCTGGTTGAGCAGCACCAGCAGGATCACCGAGACGCCACCGATGAGCGGGATCCAACGCGACACCCCGTCACCGAAGTTGTCGAGGATGCGCGCGTCGAGGCCACCCGAGGCGATCGTGCCGCCGAAGGCAGGGCCCGCCAGGTAGCCCAGACCACCGATGACCGCGTTGGCCACCAGAGTGATCGAGCCAAACGCCGTGTAGCCGGCGAATCCGAGTGACGTCTGGCGGAAGGCGAGCAGCACCCCGCCGAGGGCTGCGATGCCGGCCGCCACGCCGAAGGCGTAGAGCTTGGCGCTGCGGACGCTGATACCCAGGGCCGCTGCCGCACGCTCGTTGGTGCGAACGGCGATGAGCCGCCGGCCCGAGCGGCCCCGCCGCAGGTTTCCGACCATGAGCACCATCAGCACCAGGCCGACCAGCGTCACGATTCCGTAGCGACCCGGGTGCGCACCCGCATCGATGGGATAGCCGAACAGCGTGGGTGAGTCGATGAGGGTTCCCTGCACACCGCCGGTGAGGTTCTGGTTGTCGAACACGATGAGCTCGAGGGCGGTGCCCAGCCCGAGGGTGATGATGGCGAGGTTGATGCCGCGCGTTCGAATAGCCGGGAGGGCGAGCAGGATTCCGAGCGGAACCGTGGCCACGACACCGAGCACCAGGCACACGATGAAGGGCAGACCCGTGACCGATGCCGTGCGACCTGACACGAACGCCCCGAAACCGGCAATGGCGAACTGGGCTAGTGAGAGCTGGCCCGTGTAACCGGTGAGCACCACGATCGACAGCAGCAGGATCGCGAAGCAGATCGTCACGATGTAGGCGTCGACCCACACGTTGGGAGACGTCATCAGCAGTGCGCCGACGATCGCCACGGTGGTGGCCAGCAGGCTCCAGCGCATGCGCCCGTTGCCGATCGAGGGCAGCTTCTGCAACAGGTAGTCGCGCTGCGGGATCGCCTGTCCGCGCACGACCATCCAGATCACGATGAAGACGAAGGGCACGGCCTTGCCCACTCCGGGCAGGTCGGGGAACTGTGAGTTGACCTCGCTCTCACAGACACCGATGAGCAGACCCGCGGCCAGGGCGAGGGGGAACGAGCGGAAGCCGGCCACGAGCGCAGTGGCCGTCGCGGCGAGCACGAGGCCCGTCATCACGGTGGGCTGCAGGGTGACGATCGGCGCGATCAAAATCGCGGCGAGGCCGGCGAGCGCGCTTCCGAGCGCCCAGTTGAACACGGCGATGCGGTTGGGGCTCAGCCCCAGCGACGAGGCAACCCGCTCGTTCTCGGCCACGGCACTCGTCGACAGCCCGAACTTGGTGTAGCGGTACAGGAGGTACATGCCCAGGGTGACCACGACGGCGATCACCACGAGGATGAGCCTCTCGGCGGTCACGAAGACGTCGCCGAAGACATTGACCCGGTTGACGGGGAGGGCGCTCTTGATCGACTTGGGCACCGAGGTGTAGCGGAGGATCGCCAGCGATTGCAGCGTGAGCAGCACACCCAGCGTTGCGACCACACGGATGAGGGACGAGCGTTGTCGCAGCGGGCGCATGATGTACATCTGCACGAGGGCGCCGATGCCCGCCGACACCAGCACGCCGATGAGGGCCGCGGCGAGGAAGGGCATCTTTCGGTTGACGTTCAGCTCCCACTCGACGTAGACGCCGACCATGCCGATGGACCCCAGCGCGAAGTTGAGGATTCCCGAACCGCGGTAGATGGCGATGAGCCCCTGCGCCATGAGCACATACATGGCCCCGACGCCCAGCCCCACCAGAGCGAACCTGATCAGATCTTCCACGCCACTGCCTCTCTCGGTTCGAGCCGGTAGTGACAGCGAGCCTCCGACCCCACCGAGATGGTGGGGCCGGAGGCCGCCGTCACTTCATGTCAGTCACTAGCAGAAAACGTCAGGACCCGTGGGGAGAGGGTCCGGCTCGACGAGAGACGAAACGTTGTCGAACTCGCCGTTGGACAGGTCCTTCAGCGTGCCGTCCGCCTGCCACTGCGCGTAGACGACCGAGCGGTTGAACAGACGGGTGAAGTACCCGGCAATCTCGCCACACTTCCACGGCTTGGTGAAGTCGACGTCGGGGATCTGACCCGGCAGCGACACCGTGGCGGTCTCTGCAGCCTTCAGGAAGGAGGCAGCGTCAACGCTGGCACCCACCTTGTCGGCAACCTGCGAGAAGCCTCCGTAGGCAGTCCACGTTCCGAGACCACCGAGGCTGTTGTAGTCCTCGGTGTCAGGGGCGCCGATCGCGGCAAGGGCACCGCGGTAGGTGTCCCACACCGGCAGGTTGAAGTCGGGGTAGGCACCCACGACGACGCCACCGGCACAGATGTCCTTGTACTCCTCGGTGCAGACCTTGGAGTCGAAGTTCCCCTGCGGTCCGTACATGCGGGCCGTCGAGCCGGACTGGCTCCACGCCTTCATCCACGTGATGTAGGGGGTCTCCGAGACGACCATGAACAGGCAGTCGGGGTCACCCTTGGTGGCAGCTGCCACCTGGGCTGAGTAGTCCTGCGCCGTGGGCGGAAGGACGACCGGCTTGCCGGCGTTCATGATGGTGATGCCCTCGTGGGCCGCAGCGGCCTCGATGATGGGCGCGAAGCCCTCGGCGCCACCGATGACGACCATGTTGATCTTCTGGCACTTGTCGATAGCGGCCTTCTTGGCGAAGCCGATGCCGTAGGCCTGGTGGCTTCCGAGCGTGAAGACGATCTTGCTCTGGAACTCCTTCGAGCCGAGCGGGCAGCAGGCACCGAAGTACGCGATGCCGGCGGGCTCGAGAACGTCGACGATGGCGTCGGGCGCGAAGGTGAACGAGCCCACCACCGCGACGGCCTTGTCGTCGACAGCCTTGCGTGCGCAGGCAGCTGAACCCTCAGGGGTTCCCTTGCCGTCGCAGACAACAGCCTTGAGCGGACGTCCGGCGATGCCACCGTTCTCGTTGACCCACTTCTCGTAGGCCTGAGCGGTGTACTGGATGTTCGCGTAGACCGGACCCTGCGAGTCGAGGTCGGTGATCGAGTAGGTCACAACCGGGTCGCCACTGACGGCGGGGCTGCTGGGCGCAGGCGCGCTCGACGATGCGGCGGCTGTCGAGGCAGCGGCT
>WLOZ01000417.1 GCA_009699025.1 Actinomycetota bacterium | reverse complement strand
CGCGGCAAGCAGGTGTTCTACCCGATCGGCTGGGACGACAACGGCCTGCCCACCGAGCGCCGGGTGCAGAATTACTACGGGGTGCGCTGCGACCCCTCGATGCCGTTCGACCCCGACTTCGCGCCTCCGGCCGAGCCGGGCAAGGACCAGGTGCCCATCTCGCGCGGCAACTTCATCGCCCTATGCGAGCAGCTCACCGCGGAGGACGAGAAGGCCTTCGAAGATCTGTTTCGGCGCCTCGGGCTCTCCATCGACTGGAGGCACACCTACCAGACCATCGACACCGCCGCCCGCACGGCGTCGCAGCGCGCCTTCCTGCGCAACCTTGCACGCGGTGAGGCGTATCAGGCCGAGGCCCCCACCCTGTGGGACGTCACTTTCCGCACGGCCGTGGCCCAGGCCGAGCTCGAGGATCGCGAGCGGCCGGGCGCCTACCACCGCATCGCCTTTGCTCGTCCGGGTGGTGAGCCGGTACACATCGAGACCACGCGGCCCGAGCTGCTCTCGGCCTGCGTGGCGCTGGTGGCGCACCCTGACGACGAGCGGTATCGCGAGCTGTTCGGCAGCACCGTGGTCAGTCCTGTGTTCGGGGTCGAGGTCCCGATCGTGGCCCACCCGCTCGCCGACCCCGACAAGGGCTCGGGCATCGCGATGATTTGCACCTTCGGCGACCTCACCGACGTCATCTGGTGGCGCGAGCTGCAGCTGCCCACCCGTCCGATCATCGGCTGGGACGGCCGCATTCTCGCCGAGGTGCCCGAGTGGATCACCTCGGCCGACGGGGCGACGGCCTACGAGTCGATCGTTGGCGCTACGGCCTTCACCGCCTCCGAGCGCACGGTCGCGATGCTGCGAGAATCGGGCGCCCTGATCGGCGAGCCGCGGCCCATCACGCACCAGGTGAAGTTTTTCGAGAAGGGCGACAAGCCACTCGAGATCGTCACCACCCGCCAGTGGTACCTGCGCAACGGTGGCCGCGATCTACCCCTGCGCGAACTGCTGCTGGCGCGTGGGCGCGAACTGCGCTGGCACCCCGAGCACATGGAGGTGCGCTACAAGAACTGGGTCGAGGGACTCAACGGCGACTGGCTCATCTCGCGACAGCGCTTCTTCGGAGTTCCCATCCCGCTCTGGTACCGCCTCGATGAGCACGGTCAGCCGCAGTGGGACTCCCCCATCGCTGCGACGGAGGCCTCCCTTCCGGTCGACCCGGCGTCCGACGCTCCCGAGGGCTTCAGCGCCGACCAGCGCGGCGAGCCAGGTGGCTTCATCGGCGACTCCGACGTGATGGACACCTGGGCCACGTCGTCGCTCACCCCGCAGATCGCCGGCGGCTGGGAGCGCGACCCCGCGCTGTGGGCCGCGGTGGCGCCCTACGACCTGCGCCCACAGGCCCACGAGATCATCCGCACCTGGCTGTTCTCGACGGTGGTGCGCGCCCACCTCGAGGACGGCACCCTGCCGTGGACCGATGCCGCCATTAGCGGCTGGATCCTCGACCCCGACCGCAAGAAAATGTCGAAGTCGAAGGGCAACGTCGTCACTCCCATGGGACTGCTCGACGAGCACGGGTCCGACGCCGTGCGCTACTGGGCTGCCAGCGGCCGCCCGGGGGCCGACACGGCCTTCGATGTGGGTCAGATGAAGATTGGCCGCCGGCTGGCCATCAAACTTCTCAACGCGTCAAAGTTCACCCTCACCTACACCGACCGCGTCACCGACGACCCCGCGCTCATCACCGCCCCCCTCGACCGCGCGCTGCTCGCGCGGCTGGCCATCACGGTCGACGACGCCACCAGGGCGTTCGAGGCCTACGACTACACCAGGGCGCTCGAGGGAGCCGAGCGATTCTTCTGGGACTTCACCGACGACTACGTCGAGTTGGTCAAGGACCGCGCCTACGGCGGCCAGGGCGAGGCCGGCGCGCTGTCGGCCAGCGCGACGCTGGGGGTGGCGCTCGATACGCTGCTGCGCCTGTTCGCCCCCTTCCTGCCGTTCGTGACCGAGGAGGTGTGGTCGTGGTGGCGCGAGGGCTCGGTGCATACCGCCCGGTGGCCCGAGGCCGACCGGCTGAGGCTGCTCGCCGGCGACGGCGACTCCGAGGCACTGGAGCCGATCGCCAGCGTGCTGGCGGCCGTGCGCAAGGCAAAGTCCGAGGCCAAGGTCTCGATGCGCCACCCGGTGTCGAGCGCGATCGTCGTTGCCCCCGATCGGCAGGCCGTGGCCGTCGAATCGGCGCGCGGCGACCTGATGGCCGCTGGATCGGTGGCAGCCTTCGAGGTTCGAGCCGGCGACGGCCCGCTCGGGGTGACCGTCGAACTGGCACCCGTCGCCCCAGCCGCCGAATCAGCCGCCGAATCAGACGCCGACTGATCTGCGGCAGGGCTCAGGTTTTGAGCACGTTCTGCCGATAGTCGGGGTGAGGCCGGGCAAACAGTCCGACCCGCCTCGCGGGCTAGCCCCGCGACCTGACCTGGAGGATCCACGGTGATGAAGCGCTCCACGACCGCCGATGCCCCGCCGAGCCTTCCGGCAGAAATGTCGGGCGCCGTCACCGTGCTGCCGGGCGTACCCCTTTCGATCGGCGGGGAGTGGGGATCAGACCCCGTCACCGCCGTCACCGCCGTCACTGCCAACTCGCCCCACGCCACCCTCACCCTGTCCGACCTCCACAGGCTCCCCGCCCCCGCGGGCCACCCGCTGGTCGCACCTGCCGTGCCTTCCGCCCCTTCCACGACTCCCCCGCCTCCCACACCTCCCTCGCCTCACCCCGGCCACCGACTCGACCGCGCGCCGAAGGGCAGTAGGCGGGGCACGCAGCCCAAGCCACCCAAGCCACCCAAGGCCGACAAGGCAGCCAAGCCAGCCAAGGCTGATAAACGGTCCAAGGCACCCAAGGCTGACAGGAAGAGCACGGTGATCGCAGCATCCACACCGACGCCTGCCCCCGCTGCCGAGGGCTCACGTCGACGCCTGTTCATGCTCATCGCCCTCGCCGTGGTCGCGGCCGGAGCGGTCGCCTACTACCTCACGGTGCTGCTGCCGTCGATGTCAGAGGTCTGACGCTCGCGTCAGCCTCGCGGGCCGCAGGGCCGACGACCGACGGAACTAGGCAGTCTTCTCGCGGCGCTCACGCCGCGG
>WLOZ01000416.1 GCA_009699025.1 Actinomycetota bacterium | reverse complement strand
CCGAATCCCGAGCGCCTCGCTGACAGCCGTGACCGACTCGTACAGCGCGAAGGCGCCTGCCTCGGCCGACTGGCGCATCAGCTCAGACTGCATCACGTCGTCGTGCAGGTGGGTGGGCCACAGGATGAAGGCTCGCCTCTGGGGTAGTCCGCGCATGACGGCTCCGAGCGACGAGTACCCGTGCGCGTGCTCGTCAACGAAGCGCTGGCCCCGGGCGTTGACGAGGAGGGCGCCGCGGTGGGGGAGCGAGGGGTTCAGGCGAGTGCCATGGCCGGGCACGATCAGGCCGTGGCCGAGGAATGACGCCATGTTGCGCGTCGCTGCCCCAAGCTCGATCGCCCACTGCAGCGCGTCTCCGGTCGAGGTGCTGACACCGCTGAAGTAGTCATCTGTGGCCTCGGGGCAGTGCTGCGCGAGCATCGCTACGTTGGCCGCGAAGCCGTCGGCGGCCAGGACGACGGCGCGGGCAGTGACCTCCGCCTCCCCGGAACTCTCGCGCACCCTGACGCCCACCACGCCGGAGTCACCGTGCAGGAGGCCGATGCCCGGTGTGCGGTCGACGAACGCGATGTTGGAAGTGGCCGCGATGGCATTGCGCAGGAACCGCACGAGGAACTGCCCGCCCTCGCGTGCGACGTCGGTGTGTAGGCGAGGCACCGACTGGCCGCCGCGCGGCATGTCGAGGCCGATCTCCATCGGGTAGCCGAGCTCGTCGGCAATCCATTCGACGTAGCGCGGAGCCACCTGGCACACGGCGTCGACCAGATGCCGCGTCGACTCGTCCTTGCTCACCGACACGATGTCGTCGGAGTGGCGCCGTGGCGAGTCGTCGACGCCCGCCTCGCGCTGGAACCGGGTGCCGCCGGCCGCGAGGCTGCCGCTGGACACCTGGGTGTTGCACCACTCGGCCGTGCTCTTCTCGAAGACCACCACCGTGAGGTTGGGATTGCGAGCCGCGCGCAGGGCGGCCACCATGCCGGCCGCCCCACCCCCCACGATGGCAACGTCGACCTCGCTCACTCCGACCGGTCTCCCCGCGACTGGTAGAAGGCGCGCGTCTGGCGGATTGCGTCCTCGGGCGGCTGCGCGTAGTGGAAGCCCGTGCGCGCCGGGTGCAGGCCGGTGCGACGGTAGGCGGCCGCGCGCATCTCGGCCACCGACACCAGAGTGCCAAGGGAGTCGATGACCGGAACGCCGTCGACGCGGTGGATGCCCTGGTCGGCGAGGAAGATGTTGAGCGGTCCCTCGCCGGGAACGATCACGTTCGCGCCATCGGCGATTGCGACTCGAGCTGCCAACTCGAACGCCTCGATGAGGTGTGCGGGCGAGTCGTACGCCTCCATAATGCTGTGGAATTCGGTCTGCACCTGAACGATCGGGCCCACAAGGTCGCGATACCCGTACACCAGCATGTTACGGGCGATCTGGTCGCGCAGCTGAGGGATGAAGTGCACGATGCCCACTCGGTTGCCCAGGCTTGCAGCGTAAGCAACCGAGGTGTTGCCGTACGCGATCACCGGGATGTCGACGACGCTGCGCGCCTCCTCGAATCCGGTGTCGGGAATGGTGCCGATGATGAACGCGTCGAACCCCTCACGCTCGGCTCGCTGGGCCGCCTGCACGAACTGCTCGCGGTGCAGCGACGCGAGGTAGGCGTACCCGATGTGCACGCCCGGATAGTCCGACGGATACGTGCCGGCGTCCATGCCGTGATAGACGATCTCGGTGCCGGGCTGAGCCACCGACGCGAGGTGGCGCGCGATCGCATCGCGGTAGTGCGGCACGTCGTCGAGCACCGTGAAGCTTTGGTGCCAGAGGCGCATCACGACACCGTGGCGGCGTTGCGCCCGGCGATGCGGCCGAACACCGCGCCCCGCAGCACCGAGGTCGAGCCGGTGTAGTTGCTGTAGTACATGCCGGTGATCTCGCCGGCGGCGTACAGGCCGGCGATGGCCCGTCCCGATCGGTTCACCACGCGAGACTCGGTGTCGGTGCGCAGGCCGCCGAAGGTGAACACGTTGGCAGCCATGATGGGGTACGCCATGAACGGTCCTTGGCTGATGCTGCGCGACCAGTGCGACTTCTCGATGGCAAGCCCCCGGGTCGCGAGGCCGTCGGGGGTGGTGTGGTCGAACTCTCCCTCGGGGCACGCGGCGTTGAACTCCGAGACCGTGCGCTCGAGGGCCTCGGCCGGTGCGCCGATGGCCAGAGCCAGGTCGGCGATCGTGGCGCCCGTGATCGCTGGCTGGTCGGTGCGAATGCCCGACATGAGGTTGGGAATCGAAAAGCCGCGCTGGTCGAGCACCATCCATGCGACGCCGTTGGTCTGGGCCTGAATCTGACGGGTGACCCGCTCGTACCAGTGGTCGACGGGCCCGCGCGCCTCGTTGACGAAGCGCTCGCCGTCGCTGTTGACCAGGATGCCGTAGGGGAACGCGAAGATCGCCGCCTCGGGCACCCCGGACCTGGGGTCGATGGGCTCGGCGTGGAAGAGGCCGAAGTTGCCAGCCCCCGCGGCGCCGATGGCCAGCGCCATCTCGATGCCCTCGCCCTTGTTGTAGTGCCCGCCGCGCGCGACCGGCCTCGTGTTGAGCGCGCTCGGCCCCATGTAGCGCGCCATCATCTCGGTGTTGCCCTCGAAGCCGCCGCAGGCGAGCACGACCGTGCCGGACAGCACTCCGTGCGGGTCGGTGCGCACGCCGGTGACGCGGCCGTCGCCGTCCTGCACCAGCCCGAGAGCAGTGGTCTCATAGAGGAACTCGCCGCCCAGTTCGCGCACACGCCTAGAGAGCGTGACGACCAGCTCCCAGCCGCCGCCGACCGGCGACATGCGCGTGGTCGACTGGGTGAGGAAGGGCGTGGGTAGGGCGGCAAACTGCATGCCGTGGCCCGTGAGCCAGTTCAGCGTGGGCCCGGCCTCCTCGGCGAGTCGCATCACCACCTCGCCGTCGACCGCGTCGAGCGTGCGCATGGGCTGCGACCACTGCGAGCGGTCCTTCAGTGCGTCGCTGAGAATTCCGGGGTCGGGGTGGCCCATGTGGTCGCTGAGGAGACGCTCCTCGAGGTCGTGCGCCCCTTCGTCGATCGAGCTCATGCGCAGGAAGGCCTCGGTGTAGCGGGTGTTGCCCCCGCTCTCCGCCTCGGT
>WLOZ01000415.1 GCA_009699025.1 Actinomycetota bacterium | reverse complement strand
TACTCGCCCGACGTAGTGTCCCAGCGGTAGGAGTCGGTGACGAGCCTGCGTCCGTTGGTGCCGGCCACGGCCTCGTTGTAGACGCGGATGGCATCGGCGGGGTAGCGCGTTCTCTTGCGCGACGCCGAGGGGTTCTGGCAGGCACTTGCGGTGCGCCAGTCGTACCCGTACGCAGCGATGCCCAGCCAGACCTTGGGGGCGTTGGCCCGGCCAAGCTCCTCCACGGCGTCAGATGCGACCTCGTCGACCCACGCTGATGGGCCGATCGGGCCTGCGGTGTCGTAGGAGTAGTCGTAGGTCATCAGGCGCAGCCGGTCAATGGAGTCGATGATGTCGGCCCAGGCGTACACGGTGTAGCCCGACGACCGCTTGTACCCAGCGCCCACCGTGGGGTATCCCGCCGGCACCGTGACCGACAGCAGCTTGCCCTGCGCGTGCAGGGCTGCCGAGAGCGCCTTGACGTAGAGGATCCATCCGGGTCGTGTGGCGTCCCACGTGGACGACCCATCGCGGAATGCGAAGCCCTCGTAGTCGAGGTCGATTCCGTCGTAGCCGTTATTCACCACATAGTCACGCTGGGCCGTCACTAGCGCGGCGCGCTTCACGGGGTCAGCCATCACGCCCGACAGCGCCAACCTGCTGCCGTCGTCGGTAAACGAGGGAAACACCTTGATTCCGGCAGCGTGCAGAGTGTCGCGCTGGGCGGCCTGAGTAGCGGTCGGCGCAGTGCGCGCGCACTCGGTTGCCTTGACGTCGCTGCCGTCGTGCACACACACGGGATCCTGAATGCCGCCCGTGCGGTAGCGCGAGTACATGGTGAACACCATGACCTCGCCGACGTAGCCCTCAGGGCCCGAGTGCGCCACCAGCCGCGAGATCTCCGTCGCGCCACCAAGAGTTCCGTACCAGTACGGGAACCAGCCGGTGAAGAACTTCGAGGTTGCGGTGCCTGGCAGCGGGTCCGGAAGCGCTGCCCCGGCGGGTCCGGAGCCTGCGACCAATGCCACTGCGAGCGCGAGCGTTGGAGCGGCAAGCCAGCGCGCGGCGCGCGGACGCACCGTCATCCTCTGCACCGTGATACCTCCTCGCGTACTCCTTCATGGGCGACAACCCATGGGCGTGCTCTCACTGGCAACGCTTGAACCTTCGCTATCGATCCATTGTCGGTGGCTCTTGACCAAATTCAGCAGTCTGGGTGAGCGTCGGACGTTCGTGTCCGACACGCGAGTGCGAGGTGCCCCGAACGAGTGGCGGTGCGCGAGGGAGGTGTGGCTGTGAGCCAGATGAGGCACTACCGTCGATTCTGAGGGACAGGCGGGTTCTGCCAGCGCGAGTGCGCACGGTCCTTTCGAATGTGCGGCGGGAGGATGACAGTGACCAGCATCACACTCCGTCGTGCCCGTGCCGGGGCCTTCCCAACCATCGTTGCGGTCGTGGCCGTGGGGCTTGCGCCATCGCCGGTCGCGGCCCTTCCCACGTCGTCCCCCCGATTTGACCATCTCGCCGCCTCGTCGACCGACGCTCGCATCAGTTTCCTGCTGCCCGGCAGGATGGCGTCCTCTCGACTCGGAGGGGCTGCGGGTTCCGTGCTCGCCGTCGAGGTGCGCGACGCTGCGACCCACCGCCTCGTGTTCTCGCGCGGAGGCACCCGCGGCCTGCGCGGCGCGTCCACCGCTAAACTTTTCACCTCAGCGGTGGCTCTGCAGACGATGGGTGGCGATCACAGGCTGGTCACCTGGGTTCGCCTCGGGCCCATCAGCGGCACAGACGGGATCAGGTCGGCCACCGTGTCGCTGGTGGCGGGCGGTGACCCACTGCTCGCGTCGTCCGACCTCGACACCCTCGCGCAGCGAACCGTGGCGGCACTGCGCTCGCGGGGCATCAGCAAGGTCAGCGTCACGATCGACGACACCCTCTTCGCGCCTCCCACTCGCCCCTCGGGCTGGCCCGACTCGTACGGGCTTGACGTGGTGCGCCCAGTGCGCGCCCTCGTGCGCGACGGCCGCCTGCTCACCGACGTCTCGACCGATGCTGGGCGCTACTTCACCGCCAGGGTTGCCGCCCGCGGCGCGTTGGGCGGCCCCACGGTGCGCGCGTCCTATGGGGGGCGGCTGCACCTGTCACCGGCACGACCAACCCTCGCCGCAACAACCGGCCACACGGTTGAACAGTCGGTGCGACAGATGCTGCTCGAGAGCGACAACCAGATCGCAGAGATGCTCTTTCGGCTCTCGGCGCTGGCCACCGGCCGTTCGGCCACCTGGACCGGCGCGCAGAAGACCGCCATGAAGGTCCTAGGCCACTTGGGCGTGCCGCTCGCCGGCGTACGCATCATCGATGGCAGCGGAGCCTCACGAGACTCTCGCCTCACCGCGCGGGCACTCACGATCGTGCTCGAGCGCGCCGTTGACGTGCGGGCCAATCCGGCCCTCGCTCCGCTCTACGTGGGCCGCGCGATGCCCGTTGCCGCCCGCAGCGGCACACTGGCAGAGCGCTTCGCCACCACGCCGTCGAGCTGCGCCGCGGGGAAGATCGTGGCCAAGACGGGTGCCCTGCACGACGTGCAGGCTCTCAGCGGTGTCACCACGGGGACTGATGGTCATCTCAAGGCTTTCGCGATCCTGCTGGAGAACCCGCCTCTCGACCGCTATAGCGTCAGTGCGGTTCGCGTCGCCATCGACGGCCTCGCCGCCACCATCACCGGCTGCTGGTAAGGGCGACCCTTAGCGCAAAGCGCGGGCGAGTTCGGTCGCTGCCGCGACCACCCCTGGCCCGGCAAGCGCTGGGTCGATGTCGCCCACGGTCACCACGGTCACGGCTGCCTCAACTCCGGGCACGCCCACCACGGGCGCGGCGAGCGACGAGGCTCCGGCCTCGGGCTCGCCGGTCGCGAACGACCACCCGTGCTCCAGAGGGCGGTACAGCCGAACGGCCAAGATTGCGCGCCCCGCGGCAGTGCGGTCGAGAGGGGTGCGCTGCCCGACTCGCGTCGACACATGTACGTCGGCTCGGGTCGGCTCAACCACGGCCATGGTGAGGCCGTCGTCGCCCTCGGCCACGATGAGTTGCACGGTGGCCCCGGCCGAGTCGGCGAGACGACGAAGGATGGGGGCTGCTGACTCGCGCAGTAACGGCTGAACGTGTCGGGC
>WLOZ01000414.1 GCA_009699025.1 Actinomycetota bacterium | reverse complement strand
GGTCAAGTGGCTGTTCGCCGTGGTAGCGGGGGTGGCGCTGGTCATCGCGGTGCAGGAATTCCGGGTGGCCATGAAGCAGCGCGGTATCACCATCGACGCCATGACACTGTTCGCGGGAGTGGTGGCGCTCTCGGTGGCCGCGTACTTCGGCGGGCTGGCCTGGCTGGCGATGGGCTTCGGCGTGCTCGTGCTGGCCCTGGTGTTCCGGCGGCTGCGCGGCGGCACCGAGGGATACGTACGCGACGTCACCGCAAGCGTCTTCGTGGCCGCCTACCTGCCGTTCATGGTGGGCTTCGTCATGCTGATGCTGCGGGCCGACAACGGCGCCGAGCGCGTGCTCACCTTCATTCTGCTCACCGTGTGCAGCGACATCGGCGGCTACGCGGCCGGCGTGCTGTTCGGAAAGCACCCCATCGCTGCCAGCATCTCGCCGAAGAAGTCGTGGGAGGGTCTGGTGGGGTCGCTCGTGCTGCAGTCGGTGGCGGGCGCACTGCTCTTCGTATTCCTCTTCGACGCCCCGTGGTGGCAGGGCGTGGTGACCGGCATCGTCTTGACCGCGGTGGCGACCCTCGGCGACTTCGCTGAGTCGGCCGTGAAGCGCGACCTCGGCGTGAAGGACATGGGCACCATCGTGCCGGGCCATGGGGGCATGATGGATCGGCTCGACTCGCTGGTTCCCAACGCCTTCGTCGCGTGGCTGCTGCTGACGCTTTTTCTGGGGGCATCTTCATGACAACCCCGCCGGTACCTGGCGAACTGCAGATGGTGGCGCCGCGGCGGCGCAAGCCTCCGGTGCACCTGTCCGACCTCACCATGGCCGAGCGCAGGGCGAAGGTCGCCGAACTTGGGCTGCCCGCCTTCCGCGCCGACCAACTCTCGCGGCACTGGTTCGCGCGTCTGACCAACGACCCCGCGCGCTGGACTGACATTCCGCCCGCGGTGCGCGAGACGCTCGTTGAGGCGCTGGCGCCCACGCTGCTCACCGAGGCTCGTCGCCAGGAGGCCGACAAGGGACTTACCGTGAAGTCGCTGTGGCGGCTCTTCGACGGCGCCCTGGTCGAGAGCGTGTTGATGCGCTACCCGGCCACCGACCGGTCGCGCGCCCGCACCACGGTGTGTATCTCCAGCCAGGCTGGCTGCGGCATGAACTGCCCCTTCTGTGCCACCGGCCAGGCGGGCCTCACCCGCAACCTCTCGACCGGCGAGATCGTCGAGCAGGTCACGGCGGCGGCCCGGCTGCTGGGCAGCGGCGAGGTTGCGGGCGGTGCCGGACGAGTCGGCAACATCGTGTTCATGGGCATGGGTGAGCCAATGGCCAACTACGACGCCGTGATCGGTTCGGTGCGCCGCATGGTGGCTGAGTCGCCCGAGGGGCTTGGGCTGTCGGCTCGTAGCATCACCGTGTCAACAGTGGGCCTCGTGCCGCGCATGCGCCAACTGGCCGAGGAGGGCCTGCCCGTGACTCTCGCGGTGTCGCTGCACGCGCCCGATGACGAGTTGCGTAACACACTGGTGCCCATCAACACGCGGTTCGACGTGTCGGAGGTGCTGTCGGCGGCATGGGAGTTCGCGCGTGTCACACGGCGCCGGGTGAGCATCGAGTACGCCCTGATTCGCGATATCAACGACCAGGCCTGGCGGGCCGACCTGCTGGGCAAGATGCTCAAGGGGCGACTGGTGCACGTCAATCTCATCCCGCTCAATCCCACGCCCGGGTCGAAGTGGACCGCCTCGAGGCGCAAAGATGAGCGCGAGTTTGTGGCGCGACTTGAGGCGCACGGGGTTCCGGTCACCGTACGCGACACGCGAGGAAGCGACATCGACGGCGCCTGCGGCCAGCTGGCGGCCGCGCCCGAAAACTAGTCCGGGATCAAGGCTGGTCGTAGGGGGAGTCAGCCCACCAGCCCATCAGCCCATCAGGGCGGCGAGTTCGGCCACCGCGTGCTCGCGGTGAGCGTCGAGTTCGACGATGACCGCAGCCACGTCTCGCGACCGAATGGCGGCCATAATCGCGGCGTGCTCGTGGTCGACTCGCTCGCGGTTGGGGGCCGAGCCGTAGTACACCGAGCGATAGACGTCGGTGGCGTCCCACAGCGAGCTGACCAAGCGCGACAGCCGAGGCATGCGGGCGGCGTCGACCAGCGCGAGGTGAAACGCGCGGTTCGCGCCGATCATGGCCGCAATGTCGCCGCGGCCCGACGCTGTGTTCACCGCGTCAACCAGCCGCTGGAGAGATTCGACGTCAGCGTCTGTGAGCAGTGGAACCGCCGTGCGCGCCGCCTCGGCCTCGAGCACCGACCTCAGGTGGTAGACCTCCACGAGGTCGGCGAGGCTGAGCTCGGTGACGAAGTAGCCGCGGTGCGGCTCGTGCACCACCTGACCCTCGCCCTCGAGCACTTGAAGCGCCTCGCGCAGCGGAACGCGGCTGACCCCGAGCCGCTCGGCGAGCGACTCCTGCACGAGCTGCTGCCCCGGGGCGAGCTCGCCCGTGGAGATCGCGCGGCGAAGCTCGGCCAGCACCGTCGCCGCGGCGGTGAGGCGAGTCATACCTGCCCCTCGAGGCTCGGGGGAGCGAGGCGGTAAGTGGGGGGCGTAGCCGACAGCCGGATGGGGTTGGCGACCGTGGGCATGCCGGGCCGGTCGGGGTCGTCGATGATCGCCACCGGCTCGAGGCCGACCGACTCGGCCAGCGCGAAAGCTTCGGCGATGTCATTGATCGGCCCGCACGGCACCCCGGCCGGAGTGAGCTCGCTCCACCACTCATCGGCCTTGCGCGTGCGTAGCACGGCCACCAGCAGGCCGCCGAGGTCGTGCCGGTGCGCCACGCGGGCGGTGTTGGTGGCGAAGCGGGCGTCGTCGGCCCACTGCTCGTGGCCCAGCACGCGGCACAGCGAGCGGAACTGGCCGTCGTTGCCCACGGCGATCACGAGGTCGCGGTCGGCCGTGGGGTAGCTCTCGTAGGGCACGATCGAGGGGTGGGCGTTGCCCATGATGCCGGGAACCACCCCGCCGTTCACGTACGACGCCGACTGGTTCACCAGGGCCGACAGCAGCGACGACAGCAGGGCCACATCGACTCGCTGGCCCTCGCCGGTGCGGTCGCGGTGCCGCAGCGCGGCGAGCACCCCGATAGTGAGGTGCAGGCCGGTGATG
>WLOZ01000413.1 GCA_009699025.1 Actinomycetota bacterium | reverse complement strand
GGCACCCCCATCACGGTCAGATCTGCCGGAGTGCGCGCTCAGCACGACGAGGGCGTGTACTTCCGCGCGGGCGTCACGTTCACGGCTCACCACGACCGCCCCGATCTCAACGGACACCTCTTCGTGTCGTCGGGCGTGCGTCAAGGAAACAACGTGCTGCTCGACCTTTTCCGCGTGACCTAAAGCGCGCGGCCTCAAGGCGCTAGACACCTCGAGCAGGTGGGCGTACTCATCAGGGGAGTGCAGCCAGCGGGCTCGGCCCCTACGCCACGTGCTACCGACCTCGGGCGCGGCCAGCACCAGCCGAGAACTGCGCGGCCGACATTCCTGCTGGGCTGGCGGCCGACTTCCCAGAACCGCCAGAGCCACCTGAACGACCCGAACCACTGGAGCCGCCAGAGCCACTGCCACCGCGGCGTGAACGTGACCCCGAGCCGCCGCCTGTAGGCGCCGAGGTGCCGGACTTGCGTCGCGGCGTGCCCTTGCCACGGCCGCCACCCTGCTGCTGCGGGGGCGCTGCCTCGCGCGGCGGCGGCGTGACGTGCTCGGCGCGCGGGCCGGTCAGCTCGAGCAGTTCGGGGGCGCCGGGCGACACCTTGGCCGTGATGGGTTTGATGCCCGCCTTGCGGGTCATGGCGTGCACATCGCCGCGTTGGTCGTGGGTCTGCAGGGTGACGACCACTCCGGAAGCTCCGGCCCGAGCGGTGCGGCCCGAGCGGTGGAGGTAGGCCTTGTGCTCGGTGGGCGGATCGACGTGAACCACAAGGGCGATGTCGTCGACGTGGATGCCGCGGGCCGCCACGTCGGTGGCCACCAGCACCCGCACCTCTCCGTCGCGGAAGGCTGCGAGGTTGCGGTCGCGGGCGCCCTGGCTGAGGTTGCCGTGTAGGTCGACAGCCGGAATGCCCGCGTTGGTGAGGTTACGGGCCAGCGTCTTGGCGTGGTGCTTGGTGCGCGTGAACAGCATCGAGCGTGACACTCCCGAGGCGAGCTCGCGCACGACCGCGGGCTTCTCGGCCGCGTCGACGGTGAGCACGTGGTGCTCGATATCGGGCTCGGTACTCGCGTCGTCGTCGACCGAGTGGGTGACGGGCGAGGTGAGGTACCGCTTCACCAGCACGTCGACGCCGTTGTCGAGCGTGGCCGAGAACAGCAGGCGCTGGCCGCCCTTCGGAGTGGTGTCGAGGATTCGCTTGACGCCAGGCAGAAAGCCGAGGTCGGCCATGTGGTCGGCCTCGTCGAGCACGGTGACCTGCACCTCGTCGAGGCGCACGAATCCCTGCTTCATCAGGTCTTCGAGACGGCCGGGGCAGGCCACCACGATGTCGACGCCACGGGCAAAGGCGACCTCCTGGGGTCGCTGGCCCACGCCGCCAAACACGGTCGTGGTGGTGAGGCCCACGGCCTGCGCCAGGGGGCTAATCACCTGGTGCACCTGGGTGGCTAGCTCGCGGGTGGGAAGCAGTACGAGCGCGCGGGGGCGCTTGGGCGAGGTGCGGCCGGGCGCTGCCGCGAGTCGTGCCACGAGGGGGATGCCGAAGGCCAGGGTCTTGCCGCTTCCGGTGCGGCCTCGGCCGAGCACGTCGCGGCCGGCTAGCGAGTCGCGAAGAGTGGCGGTTTGAATGGGAAAGGGACTGTCGATCCCCTGGGCGGTGAGGACGTCGACGAGCTTCGACGGAACTCCGAGCATGGCAAATGAGGGGGTGGTGGTGCTCACGATGTGATGGGTGTCCTTCGGGTTTGCGCGATTCCGATGAGGAAGCGCTGCGCCTGGTCACTGGGCCGGGCGCAAGGGGCGTGCCTCCGATTCGAGAACCGTGGACAGCCCCAAAAGGGAAAGGGGAGCGGCCGGGGCGTCAGTGGCAACCCTGATCGGCAACTTATGTCACTGTACCCGGTTGGCCCCGAATCACGGCATCGCGCCGACACGGCGCTCGTGAGGCGTCACTGGGTGAGGGCCCGGGGCTGGCTTATGATGCCCCTGTGACCCGCACGCGACTGGCAGGCGTTCTAGCCTGGGCGGTTGCGGTCGTCGTGCTCGCGGCCCCGGTTCAGCCAGCAGCGGCCAAGGGTTCACAAGGAGCCAAGCAGCAGCCCGCGATCGTAAGCCTTGGTGACTCGTTCATCGCCGGCGAGGCAGGCCGTTGGGCAGGCAACACCAACCGCAGTTTCGCCGATGTGGATGCCCTCGGGCCTACCGCGTACTTCGATAACGCCACGGCCACAGCCGAGCAGATCCCGATGTGCCACCGCTCGCGCACGTCGGCCGTGCATATCGGCGGCAAGGTCACCTCCATCAACCTCGCGTGCGGCGGCGCCACGGCAGGCACGCAATGGGATGGTCCCGACTTCAAACCGGGCCTGGACTTCTTCGACGACGGCAACGGGAACCGCGGGCAGGCCGCCCTGCTGCGGGATGTGGCCACCTCCGCCGATGTTCGCCTGATTGCGATCTCCATCGGGCTCAACGACTTCAACTTCCGCGGCGTGGTCACGGCATGCGTCACGGATTTCTTGACATCAACCCAGATTTTCCCCAACTACTGCCACGACGACGAGGTAGTGCGCACGAGCACATCGACGGTGGCCGTTGACGGCGTTCGCGCTGGAATCGCCGCTGGTCTGCGCAATGTGCGGCAGGCGATGCGCGAGGCAGGGCGAGCTGATGGCTCCTACGACGTGGTGGTGCAGCTGAACCCCAGTCCGGTTCCGCCGGGTCAGCAGTTGCGCTACAACGAAGGCGGCTACGACCGATACACCATCGGCGGGTGCCCGTTCTGGAATGCCGACGCAGACTGGCTGGCGCGCACGTACCTCCCGCTGGTCAGCCGCACCGCACGCGAGGCCGTGGCCGAGTCGGGACTGCGTCGCATCCACGTGCTCGACGCCACGCGCGCGCTCGATGGACACCGCGTCTGCGAGAAGGGCGTGGGCATGCTCGAGGAGAAGAATCTGAGCTCGTGGACAGCGACCAACGCTGTGGACCTCACGGAGTGGGCCTCGCAGGTGCGCACGGTCACCACACTCGGCTCGCCCTACTTCATTCAGGAGTCAGTGCACCCGAACTACTGGGGCCAGCAGGCACTGCAGGCCTGCCTGCGCCTGGCGTGGAACGGCGGCAAGGTGCGAGGTGGCACCTGCACCATCGCAGGGACGGGCCTCAG
>WLOZ01000412.1 GCA_009699025.1 Actinomycetota bacterium | reverse complement strand
TCGCCACCACCCTCACGCTGGTCAGATAGACGCCCCTGACACGGCCGCACGAGCCTCGCTAGAGAGCGAGCAGCGGCTCGAGGCCCAGGGTGAGCCCCGGCCGTGACGCCACGGCCCTCACGGCCGCCAACACACCGGGCATGAACGACGCGCGGTCGAGCGAGTCGTGGCGAATGGTGAGGGTCTCCCCCGGGCCGCCGAGCAGCACCTCCTGGTGCGCCACCAGTCCGGTGAGCCGCACCGAGTGCACGGGAACTCCGTCGACCACTGCCCCGCGAGCGCCGTCAAGGGCGGTGGTCGTGTCATCGGGCATGGGCGGAAGTCCGGCCATGCTGCGCGCGCGCCCGATACGCGCGGCGGTCTCGCGAGCGGTTCCGCTCGGCGCATCAGCCTTACCAGGGTGGTGGTACTCCACCACCTCGGCCGACGGGTAGTACCGGGCCGCCTCGGCCGCGAACCTCATCATCAGAGCGGCACCGATGCTGAAGTTGGGGGCGATGACCATGCCCACCAAGGGGTGGTTCGCCAGCAGTGCCGTGAGCGTTGCGAGCCGCTCGGCGTCGAAACCCGTGGTGCCCACCACGCAGTGGATGCCGTGGGTCACAGCGAAATCGAGGTTGGCCATGACCGACGACGGGTGGGTGAAGTCGACCACCACCTCAGCGCCTGAGTGGGCGAGCAGCGCGGGGTCGTCGCCGACGTCGAGCCCCACCGCGAGTTCAAGGCCCTCGGCCCCGTCGACAGCACGACACACCTCGGCGCCCATGCGCCCCGCTGCTCCGAGCACTCCGACTCGCAGGGTCATGCGTTCATCATCGCGCGATCGCAGCCAGTGCGGCGACATTGGCGTAGGGGCCGATGACGGCCAGGCTTGAGGGCACGGTGAGCAGCCTGTCGGCCACCCGTCGCACGTCAGCGGCCGACACGGCATCAACGCCGCGCAGCACGTCGTTGACCGACACGAGGTCGTCACCGAGTTCGCCCTTGGCGATGCGCGACATGCGCGAGCCGGTGTCTTCGAGTCCGAGCACCATGCCCCCGCTGAGCTGAGCCTTACCGCGCCGCACCTCACCATCGGCGAGGCCGTTGGTCACGATGTCGGCCACCTGCTCGCGACAGATATCAAGCACGGTGGGCAGGTTGGTGGGCGAGCACCCGGCGTAGATGCCGATCATGCCGGTGTCGGTGAAGTGCTGAGCAAAGGAGAACACCGAGTAGGCCAGGCCGCGCTTCTCGCGCACCTCCTGGAACAATCGGCTGCTCATGCCGCCACCGAGAGCGGCGTTGAGCACCCCGAGTGCGTAGCGGTCGGGGTCATCGCGCGCGATGCCCGGCATTCCGAGGACGAGGTTGACCTGCTCGGTTTCACGGGTAATGAGGGCCACCGGCTCTCCGGCGCGCTGAGTGCGACTGGCCACGCGCGAGGAGACAGGGGCCGAGTCGCCGACGAGCCAACCGGCGCGGGCTGCCGCCTTGCGTAGGCGGGCCACGACGTCGGCGTGCCTCACGTTGCCCGCCACTGCCACCACGATGCGGTCAGGGGTGTAGTGACGTCGGTAGAACCGGTTGATGGAACTGCGCGGTACGCCATTAATGGTGTCGACCGTGCCGAGCACCGGACGGCCGAGATCGGTGTTGCCGAAGAGCGACGCGGCGAAGAGGTCGTGCACGAGGTCGCCTGGGTCGTCGTCACGCATGGCGATCTCCTCGAGGATCACCGTGCGCTCGCTGGTGATGTCGGCGCTGCGCAGCATCGACGAGGAGAGCATGTCGGTGAGCACATCGACTGCGACACCGAGGTCGGCGTCAAGTACCCGCGCGTAGTAGCAGGTGTGCTCCTTGGAGGTGAACGCGTTCATCTCGCCGCCGACGTCGTCGAGCGCGCCCGAGATGTCGAGGGCCGACCGGGTAGGAGTGCCCTTGAAGAGCAGGTGCTCGAGGAAGTGGGCAGAGCCGGCCACCGCGGGAGTTTCGTCGCGGCTGCCCGTGCCCACCCACATTCCGATGGCCACCGAGCGCACCGACGGCATGGCCTCGGTGATGATCCGCAGCCCCCCGGGTAGCACGGTGCGGCACACCAGGCCGCCGTCGGACTCGTTGAGAAGCGTGCGTGTGGAGCCGACCTTCTGCTCACTGGCAGGTCGGTGGGTCGGCCCCACCCGCATCGCTATCACGTGGGCTTTCCGCCCCTACTCGTCGCCATCGGGGGCGTCGGCGTCGGCTGAGTCGCCGCCCTTGCCCTCGACGATCGGGATGAGCGAGAGCTTGCCCCGACTGTCGATCTCGGCGATCTCGACGAGAATCTTGTCGCCGATCTTCAGGATGCTGTCGACGCTCTCGACGCGCTTGCCGCCCGCGAGCTCGCGCATCTTCGAGATGTGCACCAGCCCATCCTTGCCGGGCAGCAGTGACACGAAGGCACCGAAGTCGGTGGTCTTGACGACCGTGCCGAGGTAGCGCTCGCCAATCTCAGGCATCTGCGGGTTGGCGATCGCGTTGATGGTCGCGCGAGCCGCTTCTGCCTTGGCGCCGTCGGTAGCACCGATGTAGATGGTGCCGTCGTCCTGAATCGTGATGTCGGCGCCGGTCTCCTCCTGGATCTGGTTGATGATCTTGCCCTTCGGGCCGATCACCTCTCCGATCTTGTCGACCGGGATCTGGATGGTGATGATGCGCGGGGCGTACACCGACATTTCGTCGGGCACATCGATGGCCTCGAGCATGACCTCAAGAATCGCGAGCCGGGCGTCACGGGCCTGGGTGAGCGCGCCAGCGAGCACCGACGCGGGGATGCCGTCGAGCTTGGTGTCGAGCTGCAGGGCCGTGACGAACTCCTTGGTGCCAGCGACCTTGAAGTCCATGTCGCCGAAGGCGTCTTCGGCGCCGAGGATGTCGGTGAGCGCCACGTAGCGCGTGACACCGTCGACCTCATCGCTGATGAGTCCCATTGCGATGCCGGCGACGGGCGCCTTGAGAGGCACACCCGCGTTGAGCAGCGACATCGTGGACGCGCAGACCGAGCCCATGGAGGTTGAGCCGTTGGAACTGAGCGCCTCGGACACCTGACGGATGGCGTAGGGGAACTCCTCCTTGGTCGGCAGCACCGGCACGAGCGCGCGCTCGGCGAGCGCTCCGTGGCCGATCTCGCGACGCTTGGGCGAGCCCACGCGGCCG
>WLOZ01000411.1 GCA_009699025.1 Actinomycetota bacterium | reverse complement strand
GTCTCGGCGGTGCGCGGGGTCGAGGTCGCGGGCGCCACGACCGACACGGCGCACAGCGTGCGCTAGAACGAGGGCGATGGTCAACCACACCCGGCGCAGCGCACGGCCGCAGCCGGTGAGCAGCCGGGCCAGGGGGCCGGGACGCAGTGACGCCTTCTTCACGGGCGCCTTTGTCGCTGGCGCCTTCTTCACGGGCGCTGTGCGCGCAGCAGGTTTGCGCGCCGCAGGCTTGCGCGCCGGCGCCTTCCGATCGGGCTCAGGCGCGGGAGTGCGGGTGCGCGCCTTGGCGGGCGGCTTTCGCCGCGCCGTAGCGGCCTCATCGGCACGGGCGGGCGTGCGGGAAGTGCGACTGCCACCACTGGAACTCCGCGACCCTGATGCCGTCCTCGAGGAGGACGATCGGGCCGCCGAGCCGTTCGCGGGGGAAGCCGCCCTGGAGGGGGCGCGCGTAGGCACCGTCGTTCTTATCGCCATGTGGGCCACAGTAGTCCCAGCGGCCTCAACTTTCACTTTTTCACCATGCGACACGCGAGTCGTGTTCTGTTACTCCCCTCCCCCACGCTCTGAGCGTCGTCCGCGCCGGTGGTTGCCCCTCAGCCGGCCGTGGGCGCCTGATCCCACCAATCGCCGCCATACTCAGCGATCGTGATGGCGACGGGGTCGAGGTCAATCACGAGTCCGAGCGGCGAGCGGAAGGCTGGGGTGGGCCGCCAGCGAACGGGTCCGCCCACGATGCTCGCCCTCGGTAGGAGGGGTACCAGCAGACGGAAGATGGCCACCACCTCGAGCGACGCCAGCCCACCCCCCGTACAGAAGTGACTGCCGTGCCCGAAGGCTAGGTGCTGCTTCCCCCTGCGGGTGACGTCGAATTCATCGGGGTGGGGGAAGACGCTCTCATCGCGGTTCGCCGAGCCGAGCACCAGCGCCAGCATGTCGCCTGGCCTGATGAGTACTCCGCCGATGTCAGCCTCCTCGGTGGCGATCCGAGAGATGATCTGCGACGGGCTCTCATAGCGCAGCATCTCCTCGACGGCCGAGGGGATCAACCCGGGATCGTGAATGAGCCGCTGCAGTTCACGGGGGTGCTCAAGCAGGGTGATCGTGCCATTGGCAATCAGGCCGGTTGTCGTTTCATGCGCGGCATTGATCACGCCGATGAGGTTCGCGATCACCTCGGTCCTGGTCATCGACCCGGCTGCGACGTTGGTCGCCATTGTCGCGAGGTAACTGTCGCCCCCCTCGGCGGGAAGTGCATCGAGTTCGGTGTCGACGTACTCGGACATTGCCTCGATCGAGGCCACCGCCCGGCGGCTGCGAGTGGCAATGTCTCCCGGGCTGTGGGCAAGCCAGAGGTAGAAGTCTTCGGCCCACTCCCTGAGTCGCTGATGGTCTCGGGGTGGCAGCCCGAGAACCGACAGAATTACGCGCGAGGGCACCGGGAGTGCAACATCGTTCAGGATGTCGAGGGTGGTGCGCGCGCTGAGTTGGTCGAACGTCTCGGCAATCATCGCGTTCGCGGGACGAGCGTAGGTTCGAACCCGTGCGGCCGTGAATGCCGAGCCCACCTCGCGCCGAAGGTCTCGGTGCCGCTCGCCGTCGGTCATGACCAGGCGGTCCACCAGCAGGTCCACAAGCCTCGAGGCGTCGACGTCGGGGGGCACGCGCTTCATCCGGTCGTGAATCCGATTGCTGCTGAAGCTGGGGTCCTTGAGAACCGCGACCACGTCGGCGTAGCGAGTCACGAAGATGTGCCCGGTGTGCGGCTCCCTCCACACCGGCGCGAGTTCCCTCATGCGTCGATACGTCGGGTACGGGTTCGCCACGAAGTCTCGCCCGCGAAGGTCAAACTCTGGCGATTCCATTGACTGCTCCTTGCGGGCCTTGGCCGAAGCCCCCCATGGCCCAGATCAGGCCTCGATAACCACCGGGACGATCATCGGCTTGCGACGGTGCGCCCCACTGACCCACTTGCCCACCACGCGGCGAACCACCTGCGTGAGCTGACGGGTATCGGTAACTCCTGAGCGCAGCGACTCCTCGAGTGCGTCGCGCACCAGAGGAATCACGGGGTCGAAGACGCGGTCGTCTTCGGCGAATCCTCGCGCGTGGATTTCGGGGCCCGACACCACCCTGCCCTCAACGGCGTCGACGGCCACGACGATGGAGATGAAGCCCTCCTCGCCCAGCACCCGCCGGTCTTTGAGCGACGCCTCGGTGACCCCGCCTACCGATGAGCCGTCAACGAACACGAACCCGCACGGTACGGCGCCCACGATGCGCGCCACGCCGTCGATGAGGTCGACGACCACGCCGTCGTCGGCCAGCACGATGCGGTTGCTCGGCACACCGGTGCGCTCGGCCAGCGCCGCATTAGCACGCAGGTGGCGCCACTCGCCGTGCACGGGCATCACGTTGCGCGGCTTGACCACGTTGTACACGTAGAGCAGTTCGCCGGCGGCCGCGTGACCCGACACGTGCACCAGCGCGTTGGAGTGGTGAATGACCGTGGCCCCGAGCTTGGAGAGCCCATTGATGACCCGGTTCACGGAGTTTTCGTTTCCCGGAATGAGCGACGACGCGAGCACCACGGTGTCGCTGTCGCCGACCTCGATGGGGTGGTCGCGGTTGGCGATGCGCGCAAGCGCCGCCATGGGCTCGCCCTGCGACCCGGTGCACACCAGCACGGTCTCGTCGTCGGGCAGCGAGTTGAGGTCGTCGACCGACACCAGCACGTCGCCGGGCACCGTGAGATACCCGAGATCGCGCGCCACCCCCATGGTGCGCACCATCGAGCGACCCACAAAGGTGACCTTGCGCTCGTGCAGCACGGCGGTGTCGATCACCTGCTGCACCCGGTGGATGTGCGAGGCGAAGCACGCCACGATGATGCGGCCCTCGGCGCGCAGGAACACACTGTCGAGCACGGGCATGATGTCGCGCTCGGAGGTGACGAAGCCCGGAACCTCGGCGTTGGTTGAGTCGATGAGCAGCAGGTCGACCCCCTCGTCGCCCAGCCGCGCGAACGCGTTGAGGTCGGTAATGCGCCCGTCGAGCGGCACCTGGTCCATCTTGAAGTCACCGGTGTGCAGCACGCGCCCGGCCGGGGTGGTGATGGCCACCGCGAGGGCATCAGGAATCGAGTGGTTCACGGCCACGAACTCAATCTCGAACGGCCCG
>WLOZ01000410.1 GCA_009699025.1 Actinomycetota bacterium | reverse complement strand
TCGTGCTCGCCGGGTTCGCGAGCACGCTCAAGGCCGATGGAATCACCACCACGCAGGCCTTCGTCAATCGCACCGACTCGGTGGTGGGCCAGGAGCAGCTGGCGGCCCACTTCCCGGGCGGGCTCGGCACGCCGACGATCGTCATCTCCAACGAGGCCCAGCTGGCTGAGGTCGCGGCGGCCGCGAAGGCCACTCCGGGGGTGGCCAGCGTGCTGCCCTACACCGGCCCCGGCCGTCCCGACCCCGCCGCGAAGCCTGTGATCGTCGACGGCAGGGGGCTGCTGCAGGTGACGCTCGAGGCTGCGGCCGACAGCCCCGCAGCGGGTGACACCGTGATGGCCCTCCGCGACAACGTGCATGCGGTGAGCGGTGCCGATGCCCTCGTCGGTGGTCAGACCGCCTCGCAGGTCGACGTCAACGAGGCCTCGCGCCACGACCGCAACCTCATCATCCCGATCGTGCTGGCCGTGATCTTCCTGATCCTGATCCTGCTGCTGCGAGCGGTGGTCGCTCCCGTGCTGCTCATCGTCACAGTGGTGCTCTCGTACTTCGCCACGCTCGGGGTGTGCGCGCTGCTGTTCAACCACGTCTTCGGATTCGCCGGGGCCGACACGTCGTTCCCCCTGTTCGCGTTCGTGTTCCTCGTGGCGCTGGGGGTCGACTACAACATCTTCCTGATGACCCGCGTGAGAGAGGAGTCGAAGAAGGAAGGCACTCACGCCGGAATTCTCAAGGGGCTTACCGCAACCGGCGGCGTGATCACCTCGGCCGGCATCGTGCTCGCCGCCACCTTCCTCGTGCTGGGCGTGCTGCCGCTCGTGTTCCTGCGCGAGCTGGGCATCGCGGTGGCCATCGGCGTGCTGCTCGACACGTTCATCGTGCGGTCGGCCCTGGTTCCCGCGTTGGCGTACGACATCGGCCAGCGCATCTGGTGGCCTAGCGCCCTGGCGCGCGAGCCCCAGCCCGAGCTGGCGGCCCAGGAGTCTGAGACCGCCGACGCAGGCACCTAGGGTTTTCCCTACCTCTCGCTTGACCCGATGCCAGGCGGCACCGAGACTCAACAGGCCTACCCACACGATCAGTACTCAGCCTGTGCGAAAGAGGAGACCCGCCATGAGCACCCCTGAAACGAATGTCGGAATGAATGACGATCAAGGCACTGTTGCTGCGAGCCGTACTCGATGGAAGTGGGTCGCGGCGGGAGTAGCGGCGGTGGTGGTCGTCGGCGGGGCGCTCGGAACTTCTGCGGTTCGATCGTCAAACGAGGGTGTGGCGGGCTCTCTGCAGGCAACCACCATCGAAGGCGGACGTGGGGAGGTCAAGACCCTCACCCTGGAGGGCTGGAGGATCCCTGCCAATGGCCCCTTGGTGTTGGATAGCGCTGAAGGTAGCGCCGTCGATGCCGCTGGCAATCTCTACATCGCTGCTGGAACTCGAGTCCAAAAGATCACTGCCGCAACCCTCGGCAACACCACTCTGGCAACCGCCGCCAACACCACGCTGGCCGGAACCCTCAGTTCCGGATATGTCGATGCCACGGGTACGGCCGCCCGATTCAAGGGAGCCCAGGGCGTGGCAGTCGGCAAGGACGGCACCGTCTACGTGGCTGACGCCTTCGACAATCGCATTCGTAAGATCACGGCGGCGGGTGTCGTCACCACGCTGGCCGGTAGCGGAGTCGCAGGTTTCGCCGACGGTAGCGGCACCGCGGCCAAGTTCAACGCTCCCACCAAGATCGCGGTTGATGGCAGCGGCATTGTCTACGTGCTCGACAAGTCTCGGATCCGCAAGATCACACCCGCGGGCGTTGTCACGACCCTCGCCGGAAATGGCTCCCGAGGCTTCGCCGATGGAATTGGCTCAGCGGCCGGACTCGATACACGGGGAATAGCGATCGACCGCAACTGCACCTCGGCCTGCGTCCTCTACCTGGCCGACTATTTCGCCATCCGATCCTTGGACACGACCACCGGCCAGGTCACGACTCTCGCGGGCAATAACTACGGAGGATCAGGAACTGCCAATGGGGTCGGGAACACGGCCTTCTTCAACCAGCTGTCGGCAATCACGATGCACAAGGATCCGGGCTCGGTTGGCCCCGGTGTTGTGTGGGTAGCAGACGGGCGCAACGGCAACCCGGTGATTCGTCAGTTCGACATCGCATCTCGTACGGTCACCTCGGTAGCCGGTAACACGGCGTCCACCGGCCTCGTCGACGGAATCGGATCAGCGGCGAAGTTCAACGTGCTCCCCGGCATTTCAGTCACCATGGACGGTAAGACTCTCTACGCCATCGATAGTGCGCAGCCGAGCCCGTACTTTAGGCCCGTGATTCGTAAGGTGACGTAGCCGCCAACGCGTGGGTTGCACAAACCACCGTGGATACACCTTCTTGGTGTATCCACGGTGTAGCCTTTCCCCATGGGCCGCACCAACATCGAAATCGACGACGAGTTGATGCAGGCCGCGATGGAGCGATTCGGGCTCACCACCAAGAGAAGCGTGGTCGAACTCGCCCTGCAGCGGCTGATGGCGTCATCGGTTGACGCCGACTTCCTGCGCACTATCGCCGGCACCGGTTGGAGCGGCGACCTCGACTCGATGCGCGAGGCGACCTCAGAGAAGGTCAGGTGAGCGCCCTCATCGACTCCTCGGTGTGGATAGCTCACCTGCGAGCACCTCATCCTGGCCTCGCCCCTTCACTCGAGGGTGTCCAGCAGCGCTACGGACGCTTGGTCACGTGCGAGCCCGTCGCTATGGAGCTGCTGGCAGGGGCACGGGGCGCCGAGATCGCCGTGGTCGAGGCGCTGGTCGACGGCCTCGGCCAGCTGCCGCTCGAGCCGCTGGTCGACTTCCGCATCGCAGCATCTCTGTACCGAGATGCCAAGCATGCTGGCCACACCGTTCGCAGCCTAGTCGACTGCCTCATCGCCGCGGTCGCCCTTCGTCACGATGCCACCGTGGTGCACCGTGATCGCGACTTCGAGATGCTCGCGCTGGTATCGCCACTGCGCGTTGAGCGCTGCGACTGACTCGCTACTCTCATGGCCTCGTTGGCCGGTCAGAGCCAGCGAGGAATCTCGGGCACCGCGTCGCCATCGCCCGTCGTGAGTCCGTCGGTGCCCCGGCCCACCAGATAGCCCGCAATCGACCCCATGCTTCCCACCAGCTCCCGCGGC
>WLOZ01000041.1 GCA_009699025.1 Actinomycetota bacterium | reverse complement strand
GCAGACCTCCCTCAGCTCGTCGAGGTCCTCGCTGAGGACCAGCACGGCGCCCCCGCGCTCGGCCACCGCGACGATCCGCTCGCGAACGGCGGCGGCCGACACCACATCGAGGCCACGGGTCGGCTGGCTGGCCACCACGACATCGGGTGTGCGACTCATCTCCCGGGCAGTAACCACTCGCTGCTGGCCTCCGCCGGACAGCGCCCCCGCCTCGACGGCCGGACCGGCCGGAATCTGGTAGTCCTCAATGAGCGGAAGGGCGTCCCTGCGCAGGCGCGAAGGGAGGACCCACCAGGGGGAGATACCCGGTTCGCGGTATCGACGCATCGCTAGGTTCGCAGCAATCGACATCGACCCCACGAGGCCCGTACCCAGTCGATCCTCCGGGATGTAGGCGACCGTCGCCGCCTCGCTCACTCTGTCGCCGGCATCGAGCGAACGGATTCCTGCCACGGCATCGGCCAGCAAGCGCTGCCCGTTACCGCTGACTCCGGCAACCCCGACCACCTCGCCTGCGCGAAGGCTGAGGTTGATGCTGTTGAGGCAGTTGCGACCGCCGGTGTTGATCGTGGCGGCACGCAGGGCCAGTAGCTCGGGCCCGGGCTGACGATGAGCCCGGGGGGAAGCCGGGCGATCGGCGGCGTCTCCCACCATCAACCGGGCCAATTCCTTGGGTCCAAGGCCGCGCGCGGGGCCATCGGCCACCACGGTGCCACCTCGCAGCACGGTGAGGTGATCGGCTGAGTCTGCTACTTCGTTGAGTCGGTGGCTGACGAACACCACTGCCTTGCCCTGGTCGGCGAGAGTCCTGAGGGCGGCGAAAAGCTGTTCGGCCTGCTGCGGGGTCAGCACGGCCGTGGGCTCGTCCAGGATGAGCACATCCATGCCGCGGAAGATCAGCTTGAGAATTTCAGTCTGCTGCTGCTGCCCCACCACGAGGTCGCGAACCTTCGCGCGCGGCGAGAGATGGAAGTTGAGTGACTCGGCGAGTTCCATGACTCGCTGCTCGGCCTTGCGATCGGCGCGGGTCTTGGTGCCGAGAACCACGTTTTCGGTGACGGTGAAGGGTGGGACGAGCCGGAAGTCCTGATGCACCACGCCGATGCCAGCGTTCAGTGCATCCTTGGGGCTGCGCAGGTGAACCTCACGGCCATGAACCTCGATGCGGCCAGCATCAGGGCGGTACTGACCGCACAGCATGGAGATGAGCGTCGACTTGCCTGCACCGTTCTCCCCGAGCAGGGCATGGATGCGCCCGTGTTGAATCGTGATGTCGACCTCGCTGACGGCGGCGACTCCGCCAAACGACTTCGACATGCCGCTAGCCCGGAGAGCGACACTCTCCGGGCTAGCGGCATTGGAACCCAAGGGTTCGCGCGAGTTCAGCGTGACTCCTTAGGACGGGATGGTGCCGTCGACTCCTTCAACGAGGAAGGTCATGTTGTCAAGCACCTCGACACCCTTCCACTGCTTCCCTGCCTTCAGGACCTCCTTGCCGGTGTTGTCCTTGATCGGCCCGGTGAAAGGAACGATCGACCCGTCCGTCAGCCCTGCGATCGCGGCTTCGGCAGCAGCCCTCGCATCCGGAGTCGCCTTCGCGTTGATGGGACCCAGGCCGGTGCCGCCGTCCTGAAGCATTCCCACGTAGACGGTGCTCTTCCAGGTGCCGTCGATGGTGGCCTTCGTCGCGCCCACCGCAAAGTCGTTCCAGTTGTTGACCGAGCCTGAGAGATAGGCGTCGGGTGCGAAGGCGCTAGTGTCAGCCTCCGATCCGATTCCCCACACACCGGCCTTCTCGGCCCCCAGCAGGGCGCCGACCGAGTCCTCGTACTGAGCGATCACATCGGCTCCCGCGGCGGCAAGGGCTTCGGCCGCCTGTGTCGACTTGGGCGGGTCGTACCACGTGCCGGTGAACACGGCCTTGGTCACGATGCTCTTGTCGACGGACTGTGCGCCGAGGGCAAAGGCATTGATCGACGCAATCACCGTCGAGATCGGGTTCGCTGCCACGAAACCGATGGTCTTAGTCTTGGTCTCCTTTGCCGCTAGCACTCCCAGCGCGTAGCGGACGATCCAGTTGTCCGAGAAGGCAACGGTCACGTTGGCGGGAGCTGGCGTCTCCTGGATCCACGGACCGATCACGACGAAGTTCACGTCTGGATGCTTGGTGGCCTCCTCGAGCACGAAGGGCTGGTAGCCGAAAGCCGTCGCGAAGATGAGCTTGTTGCCCTTGCTGATCAGGTCCTCCATGACGCCTGCAGCCTCGGCGGACTCTGGGATGGGCTCGACGGTTGCGGTGGTCGCACCTGCTGCCTCGACCGCTTGACGCGCGTTGTCCCAGGCCAAGGTCCAACTCGAACCCTTCAGCGGCGAGACGTACACGAAGCCAACCTGCAGCGTGGCGGCGGCAGGTGAGGACGCAGCGGGGGAGGACGCAGCGGGTGATGACGCGGCTGGGCTACCGGACGCCGAGGAGGAGGTTGCTGACCCTCCGCCGGATCCGCAGGCTGCGAGCGCCAATGTGGCGACTGCAGCAAGAGTGGCGATTCGCTTCATATCAAACCTTCCGTGGGACGAGGTGGGCGATCAGCCGACTGTTGTCTATGTTTCAACAGGCGTCAAGCACTTGCGATAAAATTGAAACACAACCGAGATGTGTTGACGGGATCATGATTCGGTCAGACGGCCGTAGATGCTCGGGCGGCGCCAGGCCAGATGCCCAGGAATCGTGCGGTAGGGGGCCGGCACGATGAGCTCCTCCTCGGTGCTGCGCAGCCAGCGCAGCCGGTCGAGGTCAAGCTCCGCGGTCAGGATGCCCGGCTCGTGGCTTTCGGCGAGCACCCTCTCCGGTCCGGCGATCATGGCGATACCTGCCGTGAGGCCCGAACCGTGCTGGGGAAGATCGAGCGCGGTAGGAGCGAAGTGTTGTGCGACGGCGCGATCCATCAGGTTCACCGTCGTGGCCGTGTACATGTGGTTCTCGATGGCCCGAGCGCGGACGAGGGTTCTCCAGTTGTCGGTGTACCCCAACTCGTCGATCAGCAGCCCACTCGGAATGAGCAGAACCTCGGCCCCCTTGAGGGCGTAGATCCGGGCGATTTCCGGAAGGTGAACCTCGCTGCAGATTGAGATGGCGAGTTTGCCCCACGGCATGTCGAACACCGGGAACTCCTCGGCCTCGACGTACTCGAAGTTCCACTGGGGGCCTGACCGGTAGATGTACGGACCCTGGGGATGCGTGCGCAGATAGGCGCCCACGGTCTCGCCGTCAGATCCCACGATGACCGAGGCGATGTTGTAGTGGCCCGGTGCATCGGCGCGCTCGATCGAGGTGCCATAGACGACAGAAACCCCCTGGGTGCGGGCCATGTCTGCGATGGGCTCGTGCACCTCATAGCGATTGCTTTCGGTGAACGGGCCCGGGAAGTTCTCAGCAAACATGAGGAGGTCAACCCCCAGAGCGCCCGCCATCTGAATGTGCTCGAGGGCACGAGGGAGATTGCGATGCTCCTCGTCGCCGAAGTTAGTCTCCGCCGACACCACGCCGAGCCTGATTCTCATCACGCCACTCCTCTCGTCGTTGTCAACGGAGGCTACGCTGCCTGAGGTGGCCGTGTCAGCAGTACCAGTATAATTATTTCATTCATCTTGCAATTGCTCGCGGAGATGGAATACGTTTCGATCAGTCGGCAATCGGAAGGTGGACGCGCGAATGAGGCAGGGCGCGGTGCGGGTCATCACCCCCAACGAGTGGGCCCCCCCGCTAGAAATTGTCACTGGCGGAGAGTGTCGTCCGATCATCTGGCCGGGTATGGGGGCGCGTGAGCGGTCACTGCACCACTTCACGCTGCCGCGAGGCGCCGGCATCCTTCCGCTGCAGCATCCGGGGGAGGCGGTCTATTACGTGATGAGCGGCGAGGTTGAGGTCACTGAGTTCACGCAGGCCTCGGAAGTCGACGCACCCACGCTGGTCCCGACCGGAGGCATGTTTCATGTGGAGCCCGGTACGGCGTACGCGTTCTCGTCGGTCGCCGACGTGTCGGTGGTCATCGGGGGCCCCTGCCCGGTCGACGAGTCGCTTTATTCCAGCCTCGGCCTCACGGCATTGGGCGGACAATAATGGCGATTAAGTACTTCCACCGCGACCGGCCGGGGCTGATGGTGCCGATCATCTCGCGAGACGCCCGCCTGATCGTGTGGTTGGGCGAGGGGGCGCGCACGGCCAACATGAACTACGTCGTTATGCAGCCGGGTGAGGAGAATGTTCCCCACATTCATCCGGAGTCTGAGGACACCATCATGATTCTCGAGGGGGTGGGAACCATCAAGGACCATGACAACGACGTCGTGCTGGAGTTCACGGCCGGAGATGTGCTTCATGTTCCCATCGGCGTTCGGCATGCGGTGAGGGCTGATCGAGGCAGTACCGTGGTGAGCGCTGGAGGACCCTGCCCGGCCGACACCACCATGCTGAGGCTCGCCGGCGTTGATGTGGAAGCGATTCTGACGAGGCTGGACTCGACGTGACCCTCGTCGATGTCAGCGACACCGGCGAAGCTGGGTTGGTTATCGCGGGTCGGCGCACCCCCGCGTTGATGAGGAAAGTAGCCCGCTCATGAAGCCCCAGGTATTCGACTACATCGCCCCTACGAGCCTCGACGAAGTTGTCGGCGCACTCACTGAGTTCGGCGATGAGTCCAAGGTTCTCGCAGGCGGGCAGAGCCTGCTGCCGATGATGAACTTTCGGCTTGCCCGGCCCACTGCCCTGATCGACATTGGTCGCATTCCGGGGCTCAGGGGGATGGAGGTCGGACCTGATCACGTCACGGTTGGCACCCTCACCACGCACCGAGACATGGAGTCAAGCGCCCTGCCCGGACCGCTCGGCGTGCTCGTTCGCAAGGCCGCTCGCCTCGTGGGGCACTACCCGATTCGAGTGCGCGGAACTTTTGGGGGCAGCATCGCGCACAGCGACCCCGCAAGTGAGTGGTGCCAACTGGTGGCCCTCCTCGATGCCACGATGATCGTGTACGGACCGGCTGGCACGCGAGAGATCGCTGCGCAGGACTTCTTCGTCACGATGTTCACCACCACCCTCGAGTACAACGAGGTGCTCACCGGGGTGCGTGTGCCTCTGCTCGGTGACGACACTCGCACCAACGTGGTCGAGTTTGCTCGGCGAGCCGGCGACTTCGCCATCGTCGCGATCATGTCGTCGATCACGGTTCGCGAGGGTGTCGTTACCGACGTACGTCTGTGTGCCGGCGGAGTTGCTGATCGAACCGTGCGACTGGCCAACGCCGAGGCACTGCTGGTCGGAGGCTCGGCAACGGTCGAGGCTTTCGCCAGGGCGGCCGATGTCGCTGCTGAGGAGGTCAATCCGCAGTCAGACCTTCACGGTGATGGTGATTTTCGCCGAGATCTCGTCCGAGCACTGACTCGACGTTCGCTCTCGGGCGACACGTTGTGAGCATCCCGACCTGGGTCGGGCGCAGCCTGCCAAGACTCGACGATCCGACGATTTTGCGAGGCGAGGGGCGCTTCGTCGCTGACTATGCCGTTGATGCCCAGTGGCACGCGGTCTTTGTGCGCAGCAGCGTGGCTGCCGGTACGGTTCGCTCGATCCGTGGCCCGGTGGGTGCGCACCTCTTCACGGCCTCAGACCTCGCCGCTGCCCCCATCACGCCGGTGCTGACTCGTCCTGACTACGTGCCGGTTGCGATGCCGATCCTCGCCGGTGCCGTGGTGCGGTTCATCGGCGAGCCGGTGGCAGTGGTCTTGGGCAGAACGCCCGCTGAGGCCGAGGATCTCGCCGAAATGGTCGAGGTCGACATCGATCCGGTTGACCCCGTGCTCTCGGCCCAACTCGCCATTCGGCCAGGCTCGCGCCCGGTGCACGACGTCACCTTTCCCGGCGACCCCAACACCGTTGTCGACGGTCGAATCCACACGAACGACTTCGAGGGCGCGTGGGCAGAGTGCGACCACCACACCACCATCGAGGTCGTCAGCCGTCGGCAGTCGGCGGTGCCGTTGGAAACACGCGGGTCGGTGGCGGCCTTCGATCGCCGAACCGGTCGCACGACCCTGACCACCTCGGCGCAGATGCCTCACGTGGTGCGCACCGGCATCTGCGACTCGCTCGGAATTCCAGCGAGTTCTCTGCGCGTCATCGCACCCGATGTGGGTGGGGCCTTCGGCGGCAAGATGACCCTGGCGCGCGAGGATGTCGCGCTCGTGCACATCGCGCGCACACTGCGCACCTCGATCGCCTGGATTGAGACGCGGTCGGAGAACTTCCTGTCGGCGTGGCACAGTCGCGAGCAGGTTTACCAGGTGTCCGGTGGGTTCAAGGAGGGCCGCCTCGTTGCCCTGCGAGCCGACATCGTCGCTGACGTGGGCGCCTACTCCTGCTACCCCGTGACGTTTGGGGTCGAGCCGCTGATGGCCATGGCCGAGCTTCCGGGGCCCTACGCCATCGAGCACTACGCGGTGCGTGCGCGCGCCGTGCTGTCGAATAAATGTCCCATCGCACCCTACCGTGGCGTTTCTCGTCCGGTTCAGACGTTGGCGATGGAACGGCTCATGGATACGGCAGCGCGCGAGCTCGGGATTGACCCCTGGGAGTTGCGTCGCCGGAGTCTGGTGAGTTCGTTTCCGCACACCTCGCCATCGGGGCTGGTTTACGACGAGGGGTCGTACACCGCGTCGCTGGCGTGGGCCGAGGATCTCGCCCAGCGAGAAGGTCTCGCTCAGCGCAAGGCAGACGCTCTCAGGCGGGGGCGCCTGCTGGGCCAGGGCCTGTCGGTCTTCAGCGAGCGCACGGGCTATGGCACCCCTGCCTTCGCCGCTCGTGGGATGGCGATTACCCCGGGGTACGAGCGCGTTGAGATGGATATGGACCCCTCGGGCTATGTCACCGCGCGCATTGGGGCCAGTCCGCACGGCCAGGGGTTGCACACGTCGCTGGCGCAACTCATCGCAGACCACCTCGGCATCGAGCCACACCGGGTTCGAGTCATCTCGGGAGACACCGATTCGACACCCTTCGGATGGGGCAGTTTCGCGAGCCGTTCGATGGTGATTTGTGGTGGGGCGACGGCCAATGCCAGTGAGGCCCTGGCCGAGCAGATCAAGCAGGTAGCGGGCTCGATGCTGGAGTGCTCGCCGCGTGACCTCGTGCTGCGCGGGGGTTACGCCTACGTGGTCGGATCTGACGTGGGTGTCGCTCTCGACGAGGTAGCGCGCACTGCCTATCTGTCGTCGCACCGCAATCCGGGTCGGGGTCCGGGGCTCTACGGGCAGGGTGTCTACGACCCGGGCGGCACCTTCTCCAATGCCTGCCACGTGGTTGAGGTCGAGGTTGATCCGGAGACTGGGGCGGCCGAGATCGTTCGCTATGTCGTGGTGGAGGACGCTGGCGTTCTGGTGAATCCCGCGATTGTCGACGGACAGATTCACGGTGGGGTGGCGCAGGGCATCGCCAATGCGCTGCTCGAAGAACTCGTCTATGACGAGCATGGCAACCTGCTCACCACCTCATTCCTTGACTACCTGCCACCCACCGCATGTGAGGTTCCGTTCATCGAGTTGCACCATCTCGAGACGGTGACCGATGCCACCCTCACGGGCGCCAAGGGAGTCGGCGAGGGTGGCACGATCGGAGCCCCGGCCGCGATCCTCAACGCCATCACCGACGCACTGTCGGGCTATGGCATCGATGTCAACGAAATGCCCGCGACACCTTCGCGGCTTCGCGCAGCGATCAGAATCAAGGAGGCCACACGATGACCGCGAAGATAGGCATCACGCTGAAGGTCAACGACTCGGAGTACTTTCTTGACGTCGAGCCGCGCAAGTCGCTCGCTGACGCGATTCGGGAGGATTGTGGGCTCACTGGCACCCACCTCGGCTGTGAGCACGGTGTCTGCGGATCCTGCACGATTCTGTGCGACGGCGAGCCGGTTCGCTCGTGTCTGATGCTCGCCGTGCAGGGGGCCGGACGCGAACTGCGCACGGTGGAGGGGTTGTCGCCAGACGGTGAGACGCTTCACCCGGTTCAGGAGGCGTTCTGGAAGCATCACGGGTTGCAGTGCGGCTTCTGCACTCCCGGCTTTCTCATGCTCGCAGCGTCGCTCGTTGAGCGTGAGACTGTTCCCGATGACGACGAACTCGACCACCTGATCGCTTCGAACCTGTGCCGCTGCACCGGTTACCAGAACATCCGCACGGCCATCAGGGCAGCGATCGAGGAATCTCGGGCATGATCGGTCGGTCTCTGCCGCGCCTGGAGGATCGGCCACTGCTGATGGGTCGAGGGCTCTTCGCCGCTGACCATGCGCTGCCCGGACAGGTGCACCTTCGGGTCGTGCGATCGTCGGTCGCGCACGGAGTGATCCGATCAGTTGACCTCCAGCAGGCTCGGGAGCTTCCCGGGGTGCTCGGTGCGTGGTCGGCTGCCGATGTCGATCTACCGGTGATCGAGTTCCGCCAGGTCTCCTTCCCCGAGATGCTGCCCTACCGACAGCCGGTACTAGCCGTCGACCGCGTTCGATATGTGGGCGAGCCGGTCGCCATCGTGGTGGCAACGGACAGGTACATCGCTGAGGATGCCGAGGAACTGGTCGTTGTCGAGATCGATGAACTTCCGGTGGTGCTCTCGGCGCTGGAGGAGCCCGGTGCGTTCGACGACCTGAACAACACCGCGGCCCTGGACTTCACCTGGGCGTACGGCGATGTCGAGGCAGCCATGGCCGCGGGCCTGCGCATCGTGGAGGTCGAGGCCCGCATTGGGCGTCACTCGGGAATTCCGTTGGAGTGCCGCGGGGCGGTGGCCTCGTTCGACCCTGCCACGGGCATTCTCGACTTCTACGGTGCCGCCAAGGTGCCCCACTACAACCGTGATGCCCTGAGCGCCATGCTCGGAATGGCACCATCGCATGTTGTTTTGCACGAGAATCACGTCGGCGGCGGATTCGGAATTCGGGGTGAGCTCTACCCCGAGGATGCGCTGGTGTGTTGGGCGTCGCGGAAGCTGGGCCGACCGGTTTCGTGGATCGAGGACCGACGCGAGCACTTCATCAGTGCCAACCACTCGCGCGATCAGGTGCACCGCCTGCGCGCGGCCGTGACTGCTGAAGGGGTCATTGAGGCCCTCGACGATGAGTTTTGGCTCGATCAGGGTGCCTATGTGCGCACGCACGCGGCCACTGTTCCCACCCTCACGGCCTCGATGCTGCCGGGCCCCTACCGCATTCCGAACTACCGCGTCTCCTGCCACGTCCGACTCACCAACAAGACGCCGGCCGGCACCTACCGGTCGCCCGGACGATACGAGGGCACCTTTGCCAGGGAGCGGCTGATAGACCGCATTGCTGATGAACTGGGGCTCACTGCGATGGATGTCCGCCGGCGCAACTTCATCACGCCGGAGGAGATGCCGTTCTCACGACCGCTTCAGGCGCTCGGAACGCATGTCGAGTACGACAGTGGTGACTATGCCCTCCTCGTCGATCGATGTGAGTCTGAGTGGGGGCTGGCGGAGGTTGAGGACGACGTGCGACGACGACGGCAGGCGGGCGAACTCGTTGGCCTGGGCCGTGCCTTCTTTGTGGAGAAGAGCGGACTAGGACCCTTCGAAGGTGTTCGCGTGACGGTCGACGAGTCAGGTCACGTCACCATCGCCACGGGTGGATCATCGGTCGGTCAGGGGTTCGAAACCGTGATTGCCCAGGTCTGCGCCGAGGTGCTGGGTGTGCCCATCGACCGGATGACGGTCACTCACGGTGGCACGGCCGACGTCGGCTATGGCATGGGGGCCTTCGCCAGCCGGCTTTCAGTGATGGCTGGCAGCGCCACGCTACTGGCATCTCAGTCGGTTCGGCAGAAGGCGATCGCAGTGTTCGCCTCACTCAACGAGGTCGCCGAACGCGATGTCGAACTGCGCGACGGTGTCGTGCGGGT
>WLOZ01000409.1 GCA_009699025.1 Actinomycetota bacterium | reverse complement strand
TTCTGGGGCGCGTACCCCTGCACGCTCACCGGGCCGCCCACCAGCTTCGCGCTGTACTTTCCACCGCGCGTGTCAGCCCACAGGATCGCCTGCCCCACCGGCTGCCCGTCGGCATCGACGCACACCGTGGTTCCCCACTGGCCGGTGACCGCCACCGCGTGCAGGTCATCGCCCGCGAATGATGACGCCGCGATCGCTGTGCGGGCCGCCGCCACGAGTGCGTTCCACCACTCGAGGGGGTCTTGCGTCGCCGTGCCGTCGAGGCCGATCTCCACCGACACCGGCTCGAAGGAGGTGGCCGCGATCTCACCGCCGAGGGTGACCACGCCCACCTTGGGGCCGCCGTTGCCGAGGTCGATCGCGAGAATCCATCGCTCAGCCATGGCACGCCGCCCCTGGGGTCAGGCCGGCAGGTCGGGAGCCGGCTCGTACATCATGTCGAGCACGCCTCCCATGAGTGACGCGATCGTCTCGAATCCCGACGGCATGCTGCCGATTCCGTACACCGCGCCCGAGGCCGCCGGTTGGCCCGCCTTCTCCTCGGCGTAGGCGACCGAGGCCTCGAGGTCGTCGAGGAACTGCTCGGCGAGGCCCGGCCGCGTGTTGGGCCGGGTCACCGCGAAGTGCAGGGCAGCGGGAAGGTGCAGGGCGTTGAGCCGCCAGCCGCGCTCCTTCAGCGCGTCGTTGACGAGGTAGATGTCGAGGTTGTCGGAGCGGAAGGCGATCAGAAACAGCGGGTCACCGATCACCTGCAACTGCGGCATGCGGTCGCGGATGCCATCGCGGATAGTGGCCGCTGTCTCGAGGATCGCTTGCGCGGCCGCGAGATAGCCCGACTCGCCCATGGTCACCATCGCCGCCCACGTCGAGGCGATCAAGCCGCCGCTGCGCGAACCCGCGAGCCCGGGCGACAGGTACAGCCCTCCGGGCCACTCGGGAGCGGTGAACCACAGGTTGCGGCGCAGCGCCTTTGACCGGAACACCAGCACGCTGGTGCCCTTGAGCCCGTATCCGTACTTGTGAGTGTCGGCGCTAATGCTTGTCACGCCAGGCACCCGGAAGTCCCACGGCGGCACGGGGTAGCCCAGCTTCTCGGCCCACGGCCAGATGAAGCCGCCGAGGCAGCCGTCGACGTGCAGACCGATTCCGTGGCGTTGCGCCACCTCGCCGAGCTCGGGGATGGGGTCGATCAGCCCGTGGCCATAATTGCCCGCGCTACCGACCAGCGCGATGGTCTGGTCGTCGACCATCGCCTCCGCGGCGCTCACGTCGACGAGGTAGTCGTCGCCCACGGGCGCGTGGCGCACCTCGACGCCCATCCAGTGGCCGCCCTTGTCGAGGGCCACGTGCGCCGACCTCGGAATCACGATGTTGGGCGACTTCACCCCGCGCTCGACCGCCGCCTGCTCGCGGTAGGCGTAGAGGGCCGAGATGAGGCTCTCGCTGCCGCCGCTGGTGACCACGCCCGCGGCGCCCTCACCCTCGGTCACCGCCTCGGCGTGCAGCATCGAGGCGGTCATCGCCACGATCTCCGACTCGAACTTGGTGGCACTCGGGTACATGTCGCGCTGCAGCACGTTGGCGTGCGCGAACTTGCCATACACCTCGGTGAGGAACTCGTAGTGATCGTGGTCGCCCGAGTAGATGGAACCCGAGACCCGGCCCGCGTCGGCCATAGCGTCTTCGCGCGCCGCCATGGCACTCACCTGCGCGAGCACCACGTCACGAGCAACTGGGTCGGCAGGAATGCTGCGGAAGGTCTCGCTGTCGAGCCGGTAGGGGTAGAAGTCGTTAAGGAAGTCGCTTGCACCGTCGTCAGCCACGCCCCGAGCCTATGCCGCACGCGCCCTTCGCGCCTGTCACCGAGGCAGCCACGCACGAGGGAAGTCCCTTGTCCGCACCGACCGACTCACGCCCCACCCTCGGACCCCCGCTTCGGATGCCACGACGTGCCCTCGAGGTTGCTACTTGTGTCAGGACAAGACATCACAGGCCTATTTGTGTCAGAAACAGACACCAACGGGGGCTACAGTCGGCCGGAGTCGTGGCCCAGCGCCGCCCTCGAGCCCCTCAGCGATTGAGCTCGAGGATCAGTGTGGCGAGGGCCAGCACGGTGAGCCCCACCGACGGCAGGGCCTCCGCGAACCCCTGCTTCGCGCGCACGTGGGCGATGATCGCGCCCAGGAAGTACACGGTCAGCCCCAGGGCCGCCAGCACTCCCAGGATCGGGATCCAAATCCCCACCAGCAGGCCGAGTGAGCCGAGGAATTCGAGACCGGCAAGACCCTTCATCTGCTGGTCGGTAACCCCCACGCTGTGCATGGTCTCCACCACCTGGGGTAGGCGCTTTACCTTTCCTGAGGCCGAGACGGCTGCGGCGAGGCCCAGCAGGGTGGCGACGACGATCAGGGCGATGTTCACGGAACTCCTCTGATTGATTGATGGTTACTACTTGTGCCTAGGCACACTATCGGTAACTATGGGGTCTGAACATAAGGCACATCAGAGTGCCTTAGGCACAGGGAGGTAACCCATGTCCTGTCGCGTCACAATGACCGCTGACTCGAGCCAGTGCCGCATTGTTCGCGAGACCTTCGACCGGCTTGGCGATAAGTGGAGCCTGCTCGTGGTGAGAACCCTGCGCGATGGACCGCTACGTTTCACCGAGTTGAAGGCGGCTGTCGAAGGCATCTCACAGCGCATGCTGACCCTGACTCTGCGCTCGCTCGAGCGCGACGGACTGGTACTGCGCACCGTGTTCCCGGAGGTTCCTCCGAGGGTTGAGTACGCGCTCACAGCACTCGGGGAGACCCTGATCGCGCCGGTGTCAGCACTCGCCGAATGGGCCATGGCCAACCACGCCGAGGTTACGTCGCATCAGTTCCACTTCGACGCTCGCTGAGCTAGTCGGTCATTCCCTTGGCCCGCCGGCCCACCGCACGGTCGACCTCGCGCTTGGCGTCGCGCTCGGCCATCGTGTGGCGCTTGTCGTAGGCCTTCTTGCCGCGCGCGAGGGCGATCTCGACCTTGGCGTAGCCGTCGTTGAAGTAGAGACTCAGCGGAATGATCGTGAGCCCCGACTCGCGCGTCTTGCTGACGAGTTTGTTGATCTCCTCGCCGTGCAGCAGCAGTTTGCGCTTGCGCCTCGGCTCGTGATTGGTCCAGGTGCCCTGGGTGTACTCAG
>WLOZ01000408.1 GCA_009699025.1 Actinomycetota bacterium | reverse complement strand
GAGGGCGCAACCCACCTGTGCGAGACCGGTCTTGCCGCGAGCGTCGCCTACGGTCTGCCCGGCGCCTTCGCCGAGTACGTACGCGTTCCGCAGGTAATCCTCGGTGGCAACGTGTTCAAGATTCCTGACAACGTCAGCGACGCCGCGGCAGCCATGGCCGAGCCCATCTCGGTGGGCCTGCACGCGGCCAAGATGTGCGCCCCCCTGCCCACCGACACCTGCGTGGTGATCGGACTTGGCAGCATTGGACTCAATGTGGTGCAGATGCTCAAGATCATGGGAGCCGGACGCGTTATCGGAATCGACGTGTCGTCGACCCGCCTCGCTCTGGCCCAGCAGCTCGGAGCCGACATCGTCATCAACGGCAAGAACGACGACGCCCTCGCCGCGGTTCAGGACCTCACCGGCGTTGGCGCCTACGGCGTTGGTGCGCGGGCCGACATCGTCGTGGAGGCGTCGGGGGTCACCGCCCTGCTCAACCAGGCAATCACGATGACGCGCGCCGGCGGCAAGCTGCGCATGGCCGCGCTCTACGAGGGCGACGTACCCATCGACGGCAACCAGATTGTGCAGAAGGAGATGAGCGTGGGCGGCACCTTCGCCTATAAGGGCGAGTTCGCCCAGGTGCTCTCGATGCTCTCCGACGGCCGGGCCAAGGCCGAGCCCATGATCAGCCACACTTTTGCCCTCGACCAGATCGACGACGCGTTTGTCGCCCAATTGGCCAAGGACACGTCGGTGAAGGTTCAGATCACCCCCTGACCGACACCGCAACGCACTCCCACAACACACACTCGCACGGCACGCACACTCACCCAACTACGCAGGAGGATCTCATGGGTCGGCTTGACGACAAGGTAGCGGTCATCACCGGAGCCAGCACAGGCATCGGGCGGGCCACCATGGAGCGGTTCGCCGCCGAGGGTGCGACCGTCGTGGGCGGAGCCCGCACCCAGTCGACTCTCGACGAGGCGCTCGCTTCAGCCCTGTCGAACGGAGGCCAGGGCATGGTCGTCGCAGGCGACCTCGCAACCGAGGCTGGCGCCAAGGCGCTGATCGATGCCGCCATCGCCGCCTACGGCAAGATCGACATTCTGGTGAACAACGCGGGCGTGGGCTGGGCCTACGGCGAGGCCAACCCCGGCTCCATGGCCAAGCTGCACGAGACCACCACCGAGTGGTGGCGCGACGTAATGTCGATCAACCTCGACTCGTACTTTCTCTGCACCAAGTTCGCGCTCGAGCACATGATGGCTGCGGGCAGCGGCTCGCTCGTGCATGTGGCCAGCATGGGCGGTATCACCGGCCTCTACGACGGCCACACCTACACCGCGGCCAAGGGCGCCATCGTTAACCTCAGCCGGTCGCTGGCGATCACCTACATCAAGAACGGCATCCGCAGCAACGTGGTGTGCCCGGGCTTCGTCGACACCCCAATGATCGCCTCGGTCGTGCCCGCCTTCGCCGATCCCGCGGTGGGCAACACGCTCACACCGATCGGTCGTCCTGCGGCTCCCGGCGAGATCGCCTCGGCCAACCTGTTCTTCGCGTCCGACGACTCAAGCTACTGCAACGGCTCGCTGCTCACCGTCGACGGTGGTTGCACCGCCCGCTCGTTCCCCGGCTAGACCCAGCATCACCGACTGCCGGTGCTCGCGGCTCCCTCGGGGCCGAGAGCGCCGGCAGTTTCACTGCCCGCCCGCCTCACTGACATAAGGACTAGTCGTGAACCAGCCACTCGAACTCGACGGCGCACTCAACTTCCGCGATGTGGGCGGAGTGCCCTGCGGACCCGACCGCCGAGTCGCCCATGGGCGGCTGCTGCGCAGCGACACCCTGCAGTTCCTCACCGCCGACGCGATCCACACCCTGGTGACCCAACTTGGGCTGCGCAGCGACATCGACCTGCGCCTGGCCTTTGAGATCGAGGTTGAGGGGCGCGGGCTGCTGGCGGACGAGGCGTCTGTCGCACACGTGCACCTGCCCCTCATGGTCGAGGGCACCAACAGCGACGGGTCGGCCACGCCAATTCTGCAACAGCACGACCCGGTCGTGACGCACTACCTCGGCTACCTCGACAGTTCGGCCCCGTCGGTGGTCGGAATCGTGCGCCTGCTCGGTTCACCCGACGGCCCGCCGGCGATCATTCACTGCGCCGCGGGCAAGGATCGCACCGGTGTCGCAATCGCGATGGTGCTGGCGGCCATTGGCTGCGACGAGAACGACATTGCCGATGAGTACGCGGCCGGCTCGCACCTCGTCGACGCCGTGCTGGCACGGCTGCGGGAAATGCCGAGCTACGGGCCAGCGCTCGACAAGCTGCCCAAGGAGGCCAACCTCACGCCACCCGAATACATCCATCGGTTCTTCGCCGGGGTGCGCGAGGCCTACGGCAGTCCGCGCGAGTACCTCATGCTGCACGGCGTCACCGACGACGAACTGGTCGCGCTGAAGGAGAACCTCACCGAACCAGTGAGCTAGGACGCACACCCGTACCGGCCACCGAACGGGCGTGAGTCGTCAGGCTAGGTAGTCGAGTAACACTCGCCCCATGGGCAGGTTGAAGTCGCTGATCTGCCAGTAGGCGCCCAGCATCCGCGTTGGCCTAAACAGGTGCCACGGATCGGCATCACTATCGACATGGACGGTCAGTGAGGCACGCCCGGCCCATAGCTTCGGGTTGCCGGCAGCATCGCGCTGCAGGGTCTTCGACGACGCCAGCAGCACCAACTCGTCGGCGGCAGGCGGCCTACCCACCTGCGACGGTGGCAGTAGCCGATGGCTCAGCACCCCGTGGCCACTGCGCTCGCTCGGGTCGGCCTGACGCTCGGGAGTGAACGTCGCTGTGAAGAGCGGCGTGCTGGCCGGGCGACTGACGGTGAAGGCCAACTGCTCGCCGAGCGCACCACCCGTACCCGCACCGCCCCAATCCCAGCTCATCAGCGCCAGCTTCTTGGGATAACCCCATAGCTCGCGGCCCGCGGCCAGCGGTGCTTCGTTATCGGTGAAGATGAGGGGGAGAAAGTAGTAGGGGTCATCGTTGTCGTCGCGCACGCGCGCGATCACATACGTCTCGTGAAACGGTCCGAAGGCGCTCCAGTGGTAGTTGCACACACGCACCTCGCAATAGGCCGCCCCCTCGGCCGTTGCGTCGATCCGCAACCCCTTCGGAATAAGTGCCGACACCG
>WLOZ01000407.1 GCA_009699025.1 Actinomycetota bacterium | reverse complement strand
GCCTATCCGCACTCGGGCATCTCGCCAGCGCACCGGCTCCTCGACGTGGGCGGCGAGTATCAGTGGCGTCGCGAGGGTGAGCCTCACCTGTTCGACCCTGAGACCGTGTTCAGGTTGCAGCACAGCACCCGCGAGCAGCGCTACGACGTCTTCGGTCAGTACACCGAGCGCGTGAACTCGCAGTCGTCGCGCCAGATGACCCTGCGTGGACTCTTCCAGCTGCGTGAAGGGGATCGCCCCGCTGTGCCCCTCGACGAGGTAGAGCCGGTTGCCGAAATTGTCCGAAGGTTCTCCACGGGTGCCATGTCGTACGGGTCAATCTCACAAGAGGCCCACGAGACCCTTGCCATCGCCATGAACCGCCTAGGCGGGAAGTCGAACACCGGTGAGGGAGGCGAGGATCCCGAGCGCTTTGTTGCCCTTGAGAACGGCGATTCGAAGCGCTCGGCCGTGAAGCAGGTGGCGTCGGGTCGCTTCGGGGTGACGAGCGAGTACCTCGTGAACGCCGATGACATCCAGATCAAGATTGCGCAGGGGGCCAAGCCGGGGGAGGGCGGGCAGCTCCCGGGCAACAAGGTGTACCCGTGGATCGCAAAGACGCGCCACTCAACGCCGGGCGTCGGTCTGATTTCGCCGCCGCCGCACCACGACATCTACTCCATCGAGGACCTCGCCCAGCTCATCCACGACCTCAAGAACGCCAACAATCGCGCGCGGGTGCACGTGAAGCTCGTGAGCGAGGTGGGGGTGGGCACGGTGGCTGCCGGTGTGGCGAAGGCACACGCAGACGTCATCTTGATCAGCGGGCACGACGGAGGCACGGGAGCGTCACCGCTCACCTCGCTCAAGCATGCGGGCGCGCCGTGGGAGCTCGGCCTCGCCGAGACGCAGCAGACCCTCATGCTCAATGGGCTGCGCGACCGAGTCGTGGTGCAGGCCGACGGTCAGCTCAAGACCGGTCGCGACGTCGTGATCGCGGCCCTCCTAGGCGCTGAGGAGTTCGGCTTCGCGACTGCACCTCTGGTGGTCATGGGGTGCGTCATGATGCGGGTCTGCCACCTCGACACCTGTCCTGTGGGCGTGGCCACACAGAATCCGGTGCTGCGCGAGAGGTTCGCGGGCAAGCCCGAGTTTGTCGAGACATTCTTCGAGTACATCGCCGAGGAGGTGCGCGAGATACTTGCCACCTTGGGCTTCCGGACTTTGGACGAGGCGATTGGCCGGGCCGAGGTGCTCGATACCCGAAAGGCCGTGAACCACTGGAAGGCTAAGGGACTCGATCTCGCGCCGATCCTTCATGTCGCCGACCTGGGCGACGCACCTCGCCGTCAGATGATCGAGCAGGACCACGGGCTCGACCGGGCCCTCGACAACGAGTTAATCGCGCTGGCCGCGGGAGTGCTCGAGCACGGGGAGGGACTGCGGGCCCGCCTGCCCATCCGTAACGTCAACCGCACTGTCGGAACGATGCTCGGGGCGGAGATCACTCGCAGGTTTGGCGGGTCAGGGCTGCCCGAGGGAACCGTCGATATCACCTTCGAGGGCTCGGCCGGCCAGTCGTTCGGGGCCTTCCTTCCCGCGGGAGTCACGCTGCGGCTCGAGGGCGACACCAACGACTACCTGGGCAAGGGACTCAGCGGGGGCAGGCTCATCGTGCGCCCGGACGACTCGGCGACGTTCGACGCCAGCGAGAACATCATCGCTGGAAATGTCATCGCCTACGGAGCGACGAGCGGAACGATCCTGGTGCGGGGCAAAGTCGGTGAGCGCTGCTGCGTGCGCAACTCGGGAGCCACGATTGTGGTCGAGGGACTCGGCGACCATGGCTGCGAGTACATGACAGGTGGAACCGTCCTCGTGCTAGGTGAGACCGGACGAAACTTCGCGGCGGGCATGTCGGGTGGGGTCGCCTACGTTCTCGACCTCGAGCCGCTGCGTATCAACGTCGAGATGGTCGACGTCGAGGTGCTCGACGACGAGGGCCGCGAGACCGTGCTGCAACTGCTGCGCCTGCACGGCGAGGAGACAGGCTCCACGGTGGCGTCGGCACTGCTCGCAGCGGGTGACCAGATGGCCATGCTCGCGCGGTTCCGGCGGGTGATGCCGCGCGACTACAAGCGGGTTCTCGAGGCGCAGGCGCGTGCCGTCGCCGAGGGGCTCGATCCAATGGCATACGTGATGGGAGCGCTCTGATGGCTGACCCCAAGGGATTCCTGACCACCGCGCGGGAGACGCCGACGCGACGTCCTGTTGACCTGCGTCTGCTCGACTGGCGAGAGGTGTACGAGACCTTCCCCGCCGAGCGACTTGAGCAGCAGGCCGGTCGCTGCATGGACTGCGGCATTCCTTTCTGCCATAACGGTTGCCCGCTCGGAAACCTGATCCCCGAGTGGAATGACCTCGTGTGGCGACACGACTGGCAGGCGGCGAGCGAGCGACTGCACGCGACCAACAACTTCCCGGAGTTCACCGGCCGACTCTGCCCCGCCCCCTGTGAGACGGCGTGCGTGCTCGGCATCAATGCTGACCCCGTGACGATCAAGCAGGTCGAGGTGTCGATCATCGACCGTGCCTGGGACGAGGGGTGGGTCGCTCCCCAGCCGCCCTCGCGTCTGTCGGGGCACACCGTGGCCGTGATCGGCTCGGGCCCGGCGGGACTCGCGGCAGCTCAGCAACTCGCCCGCGCCGGGCACACGGTCGCCGTGTATGAGCGGGCCGACCGCATCGGGGGACTACTGCGCTACGGCATTCCCGAATTCAAGATGGAGAAGCACCACCTCGACCGCAGGCTTGAGCAAATGGAGGCCGAGGGCGTGCGGTTCCGTCCGGGAATTGAGGTGGGCATAGACATGACTGCCGACGACCTCCGCCGACGCTACGACGCCGTCATCATTGCCGTGGGCTCGACCATCGGGCGGGACCTGCCGGTCGAGGGGCGTGAGCTCGGCGGCATTCACCAGGCCATGGAGTTCCTGCCGCTTGCCAACCGCGTGCAGGAGGGCGATGCCGATGTCCCGGTGATCGATGCGGGCGGTCGGCACGTGGTCATCATCGGAGGAGGCGACACCGGGGCTGACTGCCTCGGCACCTCGCACCGGCATCTCGCCGCCTCGGTGACGCAGCTTGAGATCTTGCCCCAGCCGCCAGAGGCGCGACCTGGCTCAGAGCCGTGGCCGACCTACCCGATGACCTATCGGGTCT
>WLOZ01000406.1 GCA_009699025.1 Actinomycetota bacterium | reverse complement strand
TTCTGGGCGCGGCGGGCGCGCAGGCTGCTGCCGGCCGCGGTGCTGGTCCTGGTGATCGTCGCGGTGATCTCGTGGCTCGTGATTCCGGCGATCGACCACGAGCTCGTCGGCGGCGACATCATTGCCGCCAGCCTGTACGTGTCGAACATCCGGTTCGCCGCGCAGGCCACCGACTACCTTGGGGCCGGCCGGGCCGAGAGCCCGGTGCTGCACTTCTGGTCACTGGGCGTGGAGGAGCAGTTCTACCTCGTGTGGCCGCTGCTGGTGCTGGTCGTCGCCGTGGTGATCGTGTCGCGCGTGGCTCTGCGCACGAAGCTGCTGCCGAGCCTCGCCGCGGTGCTGGCCGTGCTGGGCGTGCTGTCGTTCGTGCTGTCGCTGCGCCTCACGTCCACGTCGGAGCCGTGGGCCTTCTTCGGCACCCCTACTCGCGCGTGGGAGTTCGCCGTGGGCGGGCTGATCGCGATCGGCGCCGCGGCAGGATGGGCCATGCCGCGACAGTTGCGCGCGGTGGCGGGAATCGTCGGAGTGATGGTGCTGCTCGCCACGGCGGCGCGGCTCACCGCGGACGTGCCCTACCCCGGAACCGCTGCAGTGTTGCCGGTGCTGGGGTCTGCGCTCCTGCTCGTGGCCGGCACCCGTCGCCCGGGGGAGGCGGCGGCGCCCACCGACACGCTGCTCGGCTCGTGGCCGATGCGCTCGATCGGCCGGCTGTCGTACTCGTGGTACCTCTGGCACTGGCCGATGCTCGTGCTCGTCGCCGCGTGGCTCGGACCGCAGAGCGTGCTCGCGCGCACGGCGCTCGTGGTGCTGGCCCTGGTGCCGTCGGCGCTGGCATTTCGATTCGTCGAGCGGCCCATTCACCACGCGAGCTTCCTCGTGGAGTCGCCCAAGCGGTCGCTGCTCCTGGGTGCCGCACTCTCGCTGGTGGGCGTGGCCGCTGGGCTTGGACTGTGGCTGGCCTCGGGTGGCGGTGCCTTCGCGTCGAGCGCGCCGGCCGCGTCGGCGTCGGAGAACGACACGGTGCGCACCCCCACCGGGGGCGGAGCCGCGACGCAGTCGCCTGCGCCCAAGCCGTCGGCGGGCGCGCCTGCGCTCGCCCCCGCGAAGACGGGTGACGCGATCACTCCGTCACCCCTGAAGGCGCGCGACGACCTTCCCTCGATCTACGGTGACGGATGCCACGCACCGATTCCTGCCACGACGTGGGACACGTGCGCCTTCGGCGACACGGAATCCGACACCACCATCGTGCTGCTCGGCGACTCGCACGCGGCACAGTGGTTCCCGGCGCTCAACGCGGCGGCGACGAAGAACCACTGGAAGGTGCTGGTGCGCACCAAGAGCGGGTGCGCGGCCCCCGATGTGACGCTCTACCTCCGGGGGCAGGAGCGGCCGTACACCGAGTGCGACGAGTACCGCGCCGCGCTCTTCGCGGACCTCACCGGACCCGACCGGCCGAGCCTCGTGCTGGCCACCAGCACCCAGACCGAGTCGCTGGTGAGCCGGTCGAGCGGCGAGCGACTGGCAGGCCCCGCGGCGCAGCAGGAGTGGCGCGCGGGCTGGACGCGCACGCTGACGACCTTGTCGAAGGCCGGAGTTCCTGTGGTGGTGCTACGAGACACCCCGTGGCCCGGAACCGACATGGCCAAGTGCGTGTCGCAGCACCTCGACGATCCAAGCTCATGCGACCTCTCGACCGATGAGCTGTCACCGACCACCTTCGACATCGACCTCGTGAAGGGCCTCGAGGGCGCTTCGGCGATCGACCTCACCGACTCGCTGTGCTCCGGCACGACGTGTCCGGCCGTGATCGGCCGGTACCTCGTGTATCGCGACGACAGCCACCTCACGGCGACCTACGCTGCGTCGATCGCCGGCAGGCTGGCCGCTGCGCTGAAGCCCCTCCTTGGGTGATTCTTCCCCGCGATGGACTCGCCGGCCGGGTCCTGGGGGTGGGGACGACTCTCTCGAGGCAGATGGCCACAGTGAGGTCGAAGTGACGCGCGAAACGTGGGACGTTCGTCCCTCGCGCGGGGGACAGTGTGTGTAGGCTCGCGCTCAGCGTACGCACGAAGTGACGGCATATTCACTGATTTCGCCCAATCCGGGGCGCCCGAAGCGCTCCCCGGCGCACGACACACCCTGAGGGGTGCGAGTTCGGGAGTGATGGCATGGGCCGGTCTGTGGATGTGCGTCGGGTTGTGGCCAGCGTGGCAGCGGGAGCGCTGATCGCGGCGGGCATTGGCACCGTGGGCCTCGCGCCCGCGGAGGCCGCCGCACCGGCCACCCAGGTGCGCACGGCAGCGGCGCAGTTCACGAACTTCACGACCACGTTTACCAGCGCGACGGGTCAGATCGACACCTACGTGGTGCCGAACTACCTCCCGGACTTCAACATCAAGCTGACCGCTGTCGGGGCCAACTCCACGAACATCGCCACGAACGAAACTGCCTTCGGTCCCTCAAGTCCCAATCAGCCCTCGCCATCGGGGCTGCACCCCGGCGATGTTCTCAAGATCGTGGTGGGTGCGCCCGCGACACAGCCACAGATGGCTCTATTGGCCGGCGGAAAGGGAGGCAAGGGCGACCTCGGCTATGGCGACGGCGCTAACGGCAGCGGTGGCTCAGGCATCTTCAACACCACCACGGGCAAGTGGCTCGTGGTGGGTGGTGGCGCAGGCGGTATCGGGTCGAAGAGCTCCGTCATCGCGGCGAACTACGAGACCGATCCGACGATCGTCAACTGCGCGGCGGGTTGGTCACAGGCCGGCACGACCAATGTGAGCGACGGCAGTGACGGCACTGACGGCCCCTCGTTCACGTTCACCAACGGTGGCGGTGGTGGTGGCGGCGGGTGCGCGGGGGGAGCCGGCGGAGACTCGGGGTCCTCCCTGATCGTGTGCGCCTACACCATCTTGAACCTTGACCCGGAAGACACCGTCGACAACGCCTACTCGGCCGGGGTCGACACCTACGCTACGTGCGCTGGAAGCCAGGCCGGTGCCGAGGGCGGCAGCTTCGGGCAGGTCATCCAGGCCCGCCAGGGCACGGATAGCTCCTGGGGCGAGGTGACGATCACGGTGAGCGGAACGGTGCAGAACCAGACCATCTCTCGCGCGCCCTCGAGCAACACCACGATTCCCGCGGTGGCCAGCTCGCTGCCGGTGTCTGACCTTTTCCCGTCAACGTCGCTCCTGCCGGT
>WLOZ01000405.1 GCA_009699025.1 Actinomycetota bacterium | reverse complement strand
GCGTGCAGGTCGCGCCAGAAGCGCTCGAGCGGGCGACCGGTGTCGGTGTGGATGGCCGAGGCCCCACCCATGCGGTAGAGCTCGTCGATCGCCGTGACCACGCGGTCAACCCCCCGCACCATGTCGCGACGGGCGGTGATGCGCTGGGTCACCGTGATGGGCTCACCGGCGGCCACCTGGTCGAACAGCTTCGCGATCACGTGCTCGAAGTGCACGACCGACGCGTCGACATCGGCCTCGGCACGCGCCAGTGCCGCCAGCTGGAAGGGGTCGGACTTGGCCACGTTGCCCATGACCGAGACTCGCCCGTTCATGTACTCGCGGAACTCGCGCACAGCCCCCTGCGCGGTGCCCAGCGTGCCCGACGCGATCGCGGCGGAGAACATGATGCCGAACATCATCTGGTAAAGCGGCGAGTCAGGGCGCTGCTCTCGCGCGTAGAAGCCCTCGACCATCTTCGGCGCCTCGTACGCCCGGTAGGCGGGGATGAACGCATCGGTCATGCGCACGTTCTTGCTGCCGGTTCCGATCATTCCCATGACGTTCCACGAGCCCTCGACGATCTCGTAGTCGGAGCGAGGGAGGATGAAGTGGCGCATGTCGGGCGGTCCGGCCGGCAGGTTGCCCTCAGCGTCGGTGACCATGCCCCCGAGGATGATCCAGTCGCAGTAGTCGGTGCCGGTCGAGTAGGGCCAGTCGCCCGAGAACAGGAAGCCCCCCTCAACTGGCTTGGCGCGGCCGAACGGCGCATAGGGAGAGGCAACCCAGATGTCGGGGTCAGCCCCGTAGATCTCATCCTGGAGCTTGGGGTCGAACAGGGCGATCTCCCACGGGTGAACGCCCACCACACCAGCCACCCACCCAGCCGACGGCGAGTACGAGGCGACCGCCCGCACCCATTCGAAGAAGTCGTTAGGGTGCGACTCGTAGCCACCACGGTCCTTCGACTGAAGCAACCGGACGCCGCCAGACTCGCGCATGACCTGCACGGTCTTTTCGGTGAGCTGCCCTCGCTCGTCACTCTTCGGGCCCTCCTCGCGGAGGAGGTGTGACGCCTCGTGAATGCGCTGAACTGCCTCGTGCATATGAGTGCCTTTCCTTGAGTAGTCGAGTCGGGAGATGTTCGGTAGCAGTCGTTCTGGACGAATCAGTTGTTCTCGACGAAGTCGATGACCAGGCGGTTGAACTCGGCGGGGTGCTCGATCATGGCCCAGTGCCCGCAGCGGTTCAGTAACACCAGTCGCGAGTTGGGGATGTACGACAGCAGGATGAGCGAGTGCTCGTACGGAACGACGCGGTCGTCACGGCCATGGATGAGCAGCGTCGGCGTCTGACAGGTCAGGAGGTCGTCCATGGAGAACCACTTGGGCACCGGAGAGCCATGCGGCATGCCTGCGAGCAGATTGGCCAGGTGCTCGGGGTGCTTGTTTGCCGACTCGTAGCGCTCCTTGGCGAGGGCGTCAATGTTGTCACCGGCGTTGAACATCATGACGTCACACAACTGCGTCATGCTTTCAATCGTGGGCTCGCGGTAGCACTTGAAGAGGATCTTCAATCCCTCGGTGGGACCGTCTCCCGGGCTGAACAGCTTGGGGGCGCGCGACGAGCCAGACCCCATCGTGATGACATGCGACACGCGGTCGGGGTACTTGGTCACCATGCCCAGAGCCGTGATGCCACCCATCGAGTTGCCGACCACGGCCGCCTTCTCGATTCCGAGAGCGTCCATGAACTGGATGTGGGCCTCCACATGGTCGAGACGGTCCCACGTGACTGCCTCGGAGCCTCCCCAGCCCGGCTGGTCGATGGCGTACACGTGGAAGTTCTCGGCCAATGCGCCGATGTTCTGGCGGAAGTTGCCCCAGCCGCTTGCGCCGGCGCCGCTGCCGTGGAGCAGAAGAAGAGGGTGACCCTCGCCAGCCTCGTTGTAGTGGATCTTCCAGCCATCGGTCTGGACGGTGCGACTGGTTCCCTCGAAGGTCAGTTCGGTCACGGTGCTCCTCGGCGGCATCTGTCGATTCACTAGAACGATCGTTCTAGTGAAGAGTGGCACGGAAGGCCCGGTTGGTCAAGAGTCTCTGGAGTAACAATTACGGACCGTTCCGCGGAGCGGGTTCCGACAGGCGGCACGTCGCGGTGGTGGGGCTCGACAACAGGGGACCGCCCCCCATCGTTTTTCGCAGCGATAGTGCACGGCACGTCCACTTTTCCTGAGAAATTCGATGGGTTCACGCTGACTGAGTGCGGGAAGCGACGGCTCGGAGGATCTCCCGGAGCACGCGCTCGGGCTCCTCGATGAGCTGCTTCCAGGTGAAGCGCAGAATGAGCCATCCGTCGAGGATGAGGGCGTTCTGTCGACGTCGGTCCCGCTCGAACTGCGACCGACCCGAGTGCGCGACGAGACCATCTACCTCGATGCAGATCTTCAGCTCGGGCAGGGCGGCGTCGAGCTCCGCCAGCGGGCGGCCGTAGCCGTCCCTCAGCACCCAGTTGAGCCGCCACCCCCCGAGGCGAGTCTTCCCAAGAATCCTCTGCAGGCCGCGCTCTGCCTCCGAGTGCGCTCCCCCCAGGGCGGAGTCGGCGAGCGTGCGTAGCCTGGCCGCTCCGCGGCGACCGTGACCCAGACGGGGCAGTACGAGCTGCGCCCACCCCTCGGCTGTGACCCAACGGCGCTGGAGGGCGTGGTCGAGGAGCGCGCGACCGCGGAAGCTGTCGACCACGATGATCAGGTCGACCAACGCGTCAGCCCGAGCGACGGCGCGCAAGCCGCCCGGAGTCACCACGCTGCGCTCCACGTCATCGCGCAGGATCGTGACTCCTCCAACGCCTGGCCGCTCGGGGCCGGGGCACCAGACGATCAACTCCTGATCGGGAACCGCCCATCCCCCCAGCCGCATGGCGGTGGCTCCCGAGATAGCAGCGCGCTCACCGAGCCTGAGGGACAGCGCGATCGCGTCAGTTCGGTCATCGGAGCGTCGACTCCCGGGAACGACCATCGAGCCGAGGTGTCGTCGCCACTGCCCGGAGTCGCAGAGTCGCCTCTGCATGTGCATGCTGATGCCGGCCTCGCGCGCCTGCGCGGGACTCAGCGCTCCCCACTGCTGTCGGGCGGTGCGCTCGGCTGCGGTGAGGGCAGCCGGGGCAACTCTCATGGGCACAGGATGGCCCCGATCGCGAACTCCCCGAGCGATCCATCCACAGGCAGTTGTC
>WLOZ01000404.1 GCA_009699025.1 Actinomycetota bacterium | reverse complement strand
GGACCCTCGTTGACCACGGCTTCCGGCTTCCCAGTGCGATGGACAACCGACCGCTGCGCTGGCCCGAGTTTCTCGACCGTGTGGGCCAGACGGTGTACCTGTCAGCCACGCCGGGCAAGTACGAGCTCGGAAAGGTGGGCGGCGACGTCGTCGAGCAGGTGATCAGGCCCACCGGGTTGGTCGACCCCGAGATCGTGGTCAAGCCCACCACCGGGCAGATCGATGACCTGATCCACGAGATCAGGCTGCGCACCGCACTCAATGAGCGCATCCTCGTCACCACCCTGACCAAGAAGATGTCGGAGGACCTCACCGACTACCTCCTCGAGCAGGGCATCAGAGTGCGCTACCTGCACTCCGAGGTCGATACCCTGCGGCGCATTGAACTACTGCGCGAACTGCGGCTTGGCCAGTACGACGTGCTCGTGGGCATCAATCTCCTGCGCGAGGGACTCGACCTTCCTGAGGTGTCGCTCGTCAGCATCCTCGACGCCGACAAGGAGGGCTTCCTGCGCTCGGGCACCTCCCTCATTCAGACCATCGGGCGCGCGGCGCGCAACGTGTCAGGCCAGGTGCACATGTATGCCGACACCATCACTCCGTCGATGGAGAAGGCAATCGATGAAACCAACAGGCGTCGGGCCAAACAGGTGGCCTACAACCTCGAGCGGGGGCTTGACCCGCAGCCGCTGCGCAAGAAGATCGGCGATATCACCGACCTCATCGCCAAGGAGGACGCCGACACCGAGGAGCTCCTCGGCAGCACCGCCCTCGCGCGCGGTGGGCGTGCGCCAGCTCCTCTGGCGGCGCACTCTGAGCGGGCCCGATCCATGCCCGCGCGTGAGCTCGAGGACCTGATTAGTGGACTCACCGGTTCGATGCACGAGGCAGCGGCTAGTCTGCAGTTCGAACTGGCGGCTCGCTACCGCGATGAGATCCACGACCTGAAGAAGGAGTTGCGCGGTATGCGTGAGGGCGAGCGATGATCGTTTCGACCACGGCGTGGGCGGTGACGGTAGTGGCCCTCATCGCATTGATGGCCTTCGACTTCTGGATCGTCGAGCGTCGGCCTCGACCTTTCACGAGCGCTGATGCAGCGCGCTGGGTCGTCGTGTACGTGTCGCTTGCGGCCCTCTTCGCCCTGTATCTGCTGTGGCAATACGGGTCGCGACCAGCGGGCGAGTTTGTCGCCGGGTACATCACCGAGTACAGCCTCAGCGTCGACAATCTCTTTGTCTTCGTGGTGCTGATGGCCTCGTTCTCCGTGCCTGCCGCCCTGCAGCACCGGGTGCTCCTCATCGGTGTGGTGCTCGCCCTGATTCTACGAACCGGACTGATCTTCATCGGTGCCGCGGCGCTCACCCGTTTCACCGCGACCTTTTACCTGTTCGGTGCATTCCTGATCTGGACGGCCTGGCGGGTGGCCACCAGCCACGAGGAGGAGGTAGATCCAGAAGGCAACGCTCTTGTGCGCTGGGTCGAGAAGCGGTTCCCGGTCACGCGTGAGTACCACGGCCACAAGTGGACCACGACGCTCAACGGCGTTCGGTACATCACCCCGATGGCGCTGGTGATCTTGGCGATCGGCACCACCGACCTGCTGTTCGCGGTCGACTCAATTCCGGCAGTCTTCGGTCTCACGTCGACCACCTACATCGTGTTTACGGTTAATGCCTTCGCACTGATGGGCCTGCGCCAGCTGTTCTTCCTGCTGCACGGTCTGCTCGGACGACTCGTGTACCTCAACCGCGGGCTGGCCCTGATTCTCGCCTTCATCGGGGTGAAGCTGATTTTTGAAGCGATGCACAGCACCACCTCGCTCCCGGTGCCCCAGATCGGAATCGCTGTCTCGCTCGCTGTCATCGTGGGAATCCTCGCTGTGACAGTGGCCGCCAGCCTGCTCGCGGTGCGCCGCAACCCCACGCTGCTCGAGGGTTCCGCCGACAGCCCCGAAGGTGCCGGAGCCGACGACTGAGCGTGCCGACGATTCTTGCCGTAGGCGACCACTAGGCTCTCGACATGGCTCAGGGACTGCTCATCACCGGAATCGTGCTCGTCGTGCTCGGGGTGGTCCTGCTGCTGGCGGGCCGAAGCGGTGAGCGTGGCTACTGGCTGCAGCGTGACCCCACCGAGGTCGCTGGCCAAGATGACACCACGATCACCGAGGTGGCCAAACACCTCGGCGAATACGCGCTGCGCGGCCGCCGTCCCTCCCTGCGCATCATGGCGATCTCGATGATTCTGGTCATCATTGGCGTTGTGTGCGCCCTGCTGGGGGGCCTGCTCTCGGTGCTCGGATGACTCCGGGGTCCGACGACCGACGTGTCTCGTCAAGCCCGAAGACTCCGCTTCCGACCCTTGATGATTTTGGCGATGTGCGGCTTGTGCCGACCCGCTGGGAAGACAACGACCACTACGGTCACATCAACAACGTGGTGTATTACTCCTTCTTCGACACCGCTGTGAACCTCTGGCTGCTCGAATCGACCGGTGTCGACATCCGCACGCTGCCCGAGATCGGCGTGGTGGTGAGCAGCGGCTGCCAGTTCCTGCGTTCGCTCAGTTTCCCGGACGAGGTTGCGGTCGGGCTCGCCGTGCGCCGCATCGGTACATCGAGCGTGACCTACCGACTCGGGGTGTTCAAGTCCGGCGAGCAGGAGGTGAGGGCGCTGGGCGAATTCGTGCACGTGTACGTCGATGCGGGAGGGCGCACGACCGTACCGATACCTGCGGTCATCCGCTCGGCGCTGGAGGGCCTACCCCTCGTACAATTCTGAATCTCGGAGTGCTCCCCCCGTTCCTCGGTTTTTACTGGTATATGGTTCGTCTACCAGTAATGCCTATGGGAAGGTACGTAAGTGACGGGAGCCTTGTACCGGGTGAGCCGCTGGTGCTCCCGGCACGGGTGGCTCGTCGTGGGCCTGTGGCTGGTGGTCATTCTCCTCACCAACGGGCTCAACCGGGGCATACCAGGGGTGGCAAACCAAACGTTCGTCCTCCCCGGCGCCAACAGCTATCAGGCGCAAACGTTACTGAACGAGGCCTTCCCCAGCACCGCGGTGCAGGCGAGCCCCATCGTGCTCAACAACCCCGACGTCGATTTCAGTTCGGGCGAGGGTGCTGCCACGGTCAAGGCGGTCATCGCCACGGCACTAGCCAACCCGGCGGTGACCGCGGTGACCGACCCGGCCACCACTCCCTCGCTCATCAG
>WLOZ01000403.1 GCA_009699025.1 Actinomycetota bacterium | reverse complement strand
CTGATCCCCGAGTGGCAGGTGCTCCGCTGCGCGGCCCAGCGCAACCCCATTCATATGTTCACCGTCGACCGGCACCTGGTGGAGGCGGCCATCTGGGCCTCCGCGCTCACCCGGCGCGTACGCCGGCCCGATCTCCTCCTGATCGGGGCGCTGGTGCACGACATCGGCAAGGCGCGAGGCGGTGACCACACCGAGGTTGGCATGGTGCTGGTGGCCGAGATCGCGCCGCGCCTCGGCTTCGATGAGGCTGACTGCGCCGTGCTGGTTGACCTCGTGCGCCACCACCTGCTGCTTCCCGAGGTGGCCACGCGTCGCGACCTCGACGATCCGGCGACCATCGAGATGGTGGCGGCCGCCGTTCCTGATCCTGACACCCTCGACCTCCTCGCGGCCCTCACCGAGGCCGACTCGCTCGCCACCGGCCCGTCGGTGTGGAGCGAGTGGAAGGGGCGCCTGATCGACACTCTGGTCGAGCGGGTGCACTCGCTGGCCAGGGGTGGCGCGACCCTGCCTACGCCTGCGCTGACTGACGAGCAGCGTGCGCTGGCTCGCGGCAGCGGCCTCGAGGTGCTGCTCGAGGCCGACGGGCCCGCGACCCGCATCACGGTGCTCAGCCCCGACCGCGTAGGGCTTCTGGCGGCGACCGCCGGGGTACTGAGTCTGCACCGGCTCGGGGTGCGCTCGGCCCAGACCGAGACGCTCGGCGACCGGGTGGTGTCGGTGTGGACCGTACTTCCGACGTACGGCGACGTGCCGGCGGCCGACCGGGTTCGTGACGACCTCAGGCGTGCGCTCGAGGGCAGCCTTGACCTCGCCGAACTCCTCGGCCGCCGCGACAGCGACCAGCGCTCGGTGCCCGCCGCCGCACCCGACGTGCTCGTCGTGCCGGGGGCTAGTGCGCGCGCGTCGGTGCTCGAGGTGCGTGCCCATGACGCCCCGGGACTCCTCTACCGGGTCGCGTCAACGATCAGCGCTGCCGGCGTCGACATCACGGCGGCTCTCGTCTCGACCCTGGGTTCTGAGGTGGTCGACGTCTTCTACGTGCAGTCGCCGGAGGGAGGGCTGCTGGCCCACGACGTGGCGGTCGACCTCCGTCGAGCGGTGCTGGACGCACTCACCTCGAGCCGGGCGCCTGCGGGATAGTCTGGAGCCCTCGTTAGTCCGTCCGCGCGTGAGGATGCTTGTGTTCCAGTCACTGTCCGACCGTCTTGCCGCCACGTTTAAGAACCTGCGCGGCAAGGGCCGCCTGTCCGAGGCCGACGTCGACGACACCGTGCGCGAGATTCGGATCGCCCTCCTCGATGCCGACGTCGCTCTGCCCGTGGTGCGCGAGTTCTGCGCCCGGGTGAAGGAGCGGGCACTCAGCGACGAGGTGTCGGGAGCGCTCAACCCGGCCCAGCAGGTCGTGAAGATCGTGCATGAGGAACTCGTCGTCATCCTGGGTGGCGACACCCGCAGGCTTCAATTCTCCAAGACCCCACCCACCGTCATCATGCTGCTGGGGCTTCAGGGGGCTGGAAAAACCACCCTCGCCGGCAAGCTGGCCGCCTGGCTCAAGCGCAATGGGCACACCCCGCTGCTGGTCGCGGCCGACCTCCAGCGACCCAACGCGGTCGACCAGCTGCAGGTGGTGGGCGAGCGGGCGGGCGTGCCTGTGTACGCGCCCGAGCCCGGCAGCGGCGTGGGCGACCCGGTTGCCGTCGCCCGACAGTCAATCGAGGTCGCGGTCTCCAAGCTGCACGACGTCGTGATTATTGACACCGCCGGCCGCCTCGGGGTTGACGACGACATGATGGCGCAGGCGCGAGCCATTCGCGATGCGGTCAGCCCCGACGAGGTGCTGCTCGTCATCGACGCGATGATCGGCCAAGACGCCATCGTGACCGCCGAGTCGTTCATGACCGGAGTGGGCTTCGACGGCGTGGTGCTCACCAAGCTCGACGGCGACGCTCGCGGTGGTGCGGCGCTCTCGGTTCGCCAGATCACCGGGCAGCCGATCCTGTTCGCCTCCACCGGCGAGAAGCTCGACGACTTCGATGCGTTCCACCCCGATCGAATGGCCTCGCGCATCCTCGACATGGGCGATGTGCTCACGCTGATCGAGCAGGCCGAGCGAGCCTTCGACTCCGACCAGGCCGCGAAGATGGCCGAGAAGGTGCAGAAGGGCCAGGACTTCACCCTCGAGGACTTCCTGCAGCAGATGCAGGCCGTGAAGAAGATGGGCTCGCTCACCAAGCTGGTGGGCATGCTCCCGGGTATGGGCGAGATCAAGGATCAGCTCGACTCGATCGACGACCGCGAGCTCGACCGCGTGGCTGCCATCATTCAGTCGATGACGCCCGCCGAGCGTGAGGACCCCAAGATTCTCAACGGGTCGCGCCGCGCACGCATCGCGCGTGGCTCGGGCTCGGAGGTGCAGCACGTCAATAGTCTCGTCGAGCGATTCGGCGAGGCCCAGAAGATGATGCGGCAGATGAGCCGTGGCGGTGGAATCCCCGGCATGCCCGGAATGGGTGGAATGCCGGGCATGGGTGGCGGCAGGAAGGCCAAGGGCAAGACCGCCCCGCCCAAGTCGAAGAAGGGGCGCAGCGGCAACCCGGCCAAGCGTGCAGCCCAGGAGACCCGGGGCCTCGACGACCTATTGCCGGGGGGCGCGCCCACCCCTCCAGTCACCCTCGACGAGCTCCCCAGCGAGTTCAAGAAGCTGCTCGGCGGCTGAGCCACGCGCCGTGCGGCCTGCCCGGTTTCACGCTGGGGGCCCACGTCTGGCAGACTGTGCCAGCAGATCAGAACGGTGTGGACCCTCTATCCCCCGCGACGATCCCCTCGGAAGGCTCGGATGCACCCCCACGCATCCTCCGGCCCTCCTCCCTTCGTTCCCGCAAGGAGACGCACGACACGTGGCTGTCAAGATTAAGTTGAAGCGCCTGGGCAAGATCCGCAACCCTCAGTACCGAATCATCATCGCCGACTCGCGCACCAAGCGCGACGGTCGTGCGATCGAGGAAATCGGTCTGTACCACCCCAAGGAGGACCCGTCGCTGATCGTGGTCAACTCCGAGCGGGCACAGTACTGGCTCGGAGTGGGCGCACAGCCCACCGAGCCGGTGATGGCCATCCTCAAGGTCACCGGTGACTGGCAGAAGTTCAAGGGCCTCCCGGGTGCCGAGGGAACGCTGAGGGTCGCCGAGGCCCGTGTCGACAAGCGACTCGTG
>WLOZ01000402.1 GCA_009699025.1 Actinomycetota bacterium | reverse complement strand
TCGCTGTCGTGGGCCGCGCTGACCTTGAGGTTCCACTCGTAGTTCTCCGAGAGCGCGCCGTTGGTGAGGTTGGAGCTGCCGACCATCGCCGTGACGTTGCGCGGCTGCGTGAAGATGTACCCCTTGGGGTGGAAGTTGTCCGACGTGTGGATTCGGACATCGATTCCGCGCCGGCGCTTGAGGTTGAGCAGCTCAGCGAAGGCCTCGGGTGCGTTGAACCCGAGATAGTCCGACGTGACGATGGTGCCGGCGCCCCGGAAGTCGAGCAGATGCTGCTTGAGCTGGGCGATCGCGCCCGCAGACACGAACGCCACAGAGAAGGTGAAACCCTCAGAGCGCTTGAGCTCCTCAACGAGAGTGTGCTCGACTGTGCGACCGTCTCGGTTGAGGATCACCTGGGGCGCAAGGTGCCCCGCCGCGGCGGTGTTGGCGCCCACGAAGCCATGGTGGATCTCCACCTCGAACGCCTCTGCCCACACGAAGTCGGCTGGCTCCATCACGCCAGCTCCTTTCCGATGAGGGCAACCGCAGGTATGTCGGCAGGCGCCCACTCAACCGTGCCGAACTCGTGAGGTGCGAGCCACCGTAGGGCGGAGTGCTCGGTCGACTCAGGGCTGCCCTGCGCGAGTTCGCAGTAGAACGTGGTGAGGGTGACCTGGCCGAAGTCGTAGTCGTGCACCGTGGTGGTGACCTCACGGCCCACGGCGATCGAGCAGCCGAGTTCCTCGCGGATCTCCCGCTCGAGGGCGGCTTCGGGGGTTTCGCCGAGTTCGATCTTGCCGCCCGGGAACTCCCACAGGCCCGCGAGGCTTCCATGCATCCCGCGCTGCGCTGCCAGGACGCGACCCTGCTGGGTGATCACCGCTCCCACGACGCGAATCTGCTTGCCCATCGGTGCACCCCCCGTTGCCAGGGAGCTTAGCCGGAAGAGCTGACGTCGCGTGGCTACTCGACTGTGGCCGCTGCCGCCATGTATCTCCGCGTCGGAGAGAAACACAGTCGGGCTGTTCATGCAGGCCAACGACGTACCCGTTAGAAGCGCGGCGGGTGTGCGAGAGATCCTGGCTCAGGCCTCTGATGGTCTTCAGTCAATTACGGTACGGCGCAACTCATCAATGCTCCTGTTGGCCAGTGGTGGAGCGCCGCAGGTTCTCAGCAGTCCGTATCTCCCACCGCCAACGTCGGATCTGTGGGAGTACCGGATTGAGGATCTCACTATCACCGACAGGTGGAATAGCGATGAGAGAGCCAAAGAATTGACCAACTTCTCAGTCCGCCTCAACGAACTTGGTGGCGCTGGGTGGGAACTGATCAGCTACCAGGCGATCCCACTGGTTGGACGATGGTCCCGCGATATCAATGGATACGCCTATCTCGGCATGCTCAAGCGCCGACTGGGATAAAGGAAGTCCTCGACTTGTGGGCGTGCTGCGGTCCCGCCCTGAGATGCTGCAGTTCAAGATGTCAACCAAACCGACAGCAGTCCCTAGTGATGGCCCCGAAGTGCGCCGCGCGTCAGGACGTGGCCGTGACAGAATCGCGATACGCGTGGGGGCCGCTGAGAATTGAACGCAGGCCCACCTGAGACGAGAGTAGGGCGCTGTGAGCGATCAGGGAATGCCCCCGCGAGACTGGGGTCGTAGCGACGATGGGGCTGACTGGTGGGACGGCCAGCAGTGGCAGTCGGGTGTCTCCCCGGCCCAAGCGGCACTCATCCGTACAGAGGGAACCGGCCCTGCATCATGGCTCACTAGTTGGGTTGCGATCGCGATCAGTGGCCTGCTCTGCTTCCCGGTTGCCCTGACCCTGGTGTGGTTGCGCCCTCGATCAACCACTCGGGTCAAGATTGGCGTCACCGTTGGTATCCTCGCCCTGCTCGTGGCAGGTGGGTTGGCGTCGGCGAATGACCCTCCGCCACCATCGGCAGCAACCGCGACGTCGGCCGGCGTCTCGCAGCAGCCTGCGACCACTCCGGAGTCGCCGGAGTCCCCATCTGATCCGACAACACTCAGCCAAGCGCCGACACCGCAGTCGACCTCCCAAGCCGGGTACGTCGGGCCGCCATGGGCCTCGCCGGTTCCGGTCACGGAGGAGTACTCCTCACTCGACGATCCCTACATCGCAATTGTGAGCGGGTTCGGCGATCCGGGGTCTTTCACCAACGGCGACAACCCAAGGTTTGTGCAATTGGAGACTCCGTACACGCCCGTTTCGGGTGACGTCGAAACTTCGCCTTCGCCGCAAGTGCGTTCGGAGAGCATCAAGCTCGCGATGGTCTCCCCTGTGGATCTCGCTGAGTGCGGTGGGGATAGTGCGGTGGGGAGCCCGGAGAAGGCGTACGACACCATCCTTCGGCTGATGCCGATCGGATCACGGGTATTGGTTGTGAGTGTTGACACGGAAGGGTATTCAGAAGTAAAAGTCCTTCATCTCCTGCCGAGTAATGGAGATAGTCCCGACCCGACGCCCCCTGTCGGCTCCGTGAACGAGCAGTTGGTTGTAGCGGGGACATGGGAGCCCAACGATGACTTCACAAGCACTCTCGTCAAGCCGTACCGTGCCGAGAGCTTGTCCTACGAGATTCGTGCCGCGGATCCTCGCCCGATTGTGAAATATTCCTCAACGTCGACCTACCCACAGGGATCGTATGCCGGTGTCTACTGGGACAGGATTGTCTCCGCCGCCAATGCTGCCTTCGCAAGCACTGCGATGGGCAAGGCCTGTCGCGACAGTTTCGCGGCCCTGATCCTTGTGGTTCGGGCAGAAACGAAGAAGTCCGACGCAAGCAATGCAGCCCTTGATCGGTGGTATGCAGAGTGGCTCCGCAACCGACCTGCATGCCGTGACGGTGACGGCGATGGGGTGTGTAACGAGAGGTAACGCAGATACTGCAACGGGGAGTGAGGGCACATCATCGTGCGGTTTACGACTCATCGCGTGTCAGACGCGAGAAGTAGTGCTAGCCAGAGTTCTGAATAGCCGGTAGAGGCAGTACGCCCCTATCACAGGGATCAGGATCACCAGCACCACAAAAACGTAGATGACGGCGAGCGTCAGTTGAGTGGCCTCTGTCGCGTCATGTCCGAACGCGCGTGTGTCCAGATATCCCACTACTGGCCGGCCTGATGCCAGTCATGAACCATGAGGTCGGCTAGGTGCCAGATGCCAGTGGCGGGAGAGCACGTGAACTCGCCAAGGAGTCCGAGGCCGTGAGTGACCACGCTGA
>WLOZ01000401.1 GCA_009699025.1 Actinomycetota bacterium | reverse complement strand
GCTCACGCAGTGCCTCGCCGAGGTGTTCCAGCGCGACCGCACCATCACCCTCCAGCGCGCCACCCCTACCTTCACGCTGTTCGAGCTCGCTCGTGACACCACCCTGCTCGACCTGCGCAGCACGTTCGAGCCGACGTTGGCCCGGACGTCCACCCAGCAGTGGGCGCGCGAAGCGTTCGCGTCAACGCGCGCGGCCGACGGCGTGCTCTACCCCAGCGCGCTGATCGGTGGCCCCGGTGTGCACCCGGCTGCCACGGGAGTGTGCCTCTGGCGTCGGCGCGCGTCATGCCTGCCACCACGGCCGCTCTTCTCGCGTCCGCTAATCGACCCGGCGCTGCGCGGGGCCGTTGAGAGAGCCGCCCACGAGCTCGACTTCCTGCTTGTCGCGTAGCCCTCGCCGTCAGCTCGCAACGCCCGCCACAGCAGCCGCGCGTGTGGGTCGGCGGGCATCGGCGGCCGGGGCGGCAGCTCGAGCCGGAAGCCACCAGCGCAATCTCGATAGCATCCCACTATGCCCGCTCGCCCTATCGTCATCGTGGGAACAGGCGGGTCTGGCCGAGAAACGTTGCAGATCATTCGAGCCATCGAAAGGCAGTCCCCCAACACCTGGGCCCTGACGGGCATGGTTGGCCGCGACGTGTCCCATCCCGAGAGGCTCACGCGCCTCAACGTCACCTACCTCGGCGATCCCGAAACGCTGGCTGCCCGCATGCCCGAGGTCGTCGGCTGGTCGTTCGTCGTAGGAATCGCAGACAACCGTGCGCGGCGAGACCTCACACTGCGACTCGTCGAGCAAGGGCTTGAGCCAGCGACCCTCATTCACCCGTCGGTGATCATCGGTGACGACGTGGAGATTGGTGCAGGTACCACCGTAGGACCCAACGGCGTCATCACCACCAACGTCAGGATCGGCGAGGGGGTGCAGGTGAACATCGCGTGCGTGATCTCCCACGACACCACCATCGGTGACTACGCGTTTCTTGGCGACAGCGTCACTCTTGCCGGCGACGTCACCATCGAAGCCGGGGCCTCCCTCTATTCAGGCACGCGCGTGATCCCCGAAAGGCGAATCGGCCGCGACGCAGTGGTGGGTGCTGGCGCAGTCGTCACGCACGACGTGCCGCCAGGGGTTACGGTTATGGGTGTTCCGGCACGACCCGTTCACTGAACGGCCGCTGGCAAAGACGCCACCACGGGAGCGCCCACAAGTCGTGAGTGCGCGTGAGGCCGTCGAACACGCAGAAATGCTCGCGCGGGGGCACGCATCGCACCCACCACCGGAAGTGACGTCACCTCAGCTCCCATTGAGGTCTTGAAGTAGTCGAGAGACTCTCGCTCCGGGAATCTGCGACCGAGGGAGGCGTAGCCGATGCCGGGAGTTGAGGCCCACATCCTCAAGTGGATCCAATAGAGGGCTGCGCCCACAGCGTGCTGGCGCGCCCACGGGGCGATCACGACTTCCTCAATGGCGGCGTGTCCGCTGACACCGTAGGAGACGACGTATCCGAGGAGACGCCCTCTCTGCGTTGCAGCGATCACGAGGGGGGGCGAGCCCGAGTACACGGTGGTCCATTCAGCGCGATAAGCCTCCTCATCACGCGGCGCCAACTGTCCGGTCTTCTTCGCGGCAGCAGACAGAGCGCCCCACCCTTGAGCAAGGAGCAGGCCCGGTTCGTGGAGGATCGCGAAATCGTTCTCCCGCACACCCTCGTGAACCTCCCCGCGCCGGCTCTTAGCGATTCGGGCTGGCCCGTACTCCGACAGCGACGGCACGATCAGGAAGTCGGTGGTTGCCGTCGCCGAACTCGGGTCATCCACCACTGCTTGGTAGCCCAGGGCCGTTCGTGAGGGCCAGCTGATGTCGCTTGCCGGAAGCGGATCCCAGGCTAGAAGCGGCGTCCAGAACCTGCGACCCGTCCAGGGCCGACCACGGAAGTCGCGGACTCGGCCACCACGTCGCTCACGGAATCGAACACATTCTTCCACCGACCAGACTTTTGGTGCGTCGAGCGCGCCGAAGGGAGTGTCGATTGGTCGTGGCGGGTGAGAGCCCGGCGCGTTGACCTCCTCGGAGGCAACTCGTTCGTCAGTCACTCGATCATCCGCCGAGTACGTGGGCGCTGAAGGTCGCTACCTGCGCCCGCCCGAAGCAGCAGTCTTCGCACCTGCAACCGACAAAGGTCGTGGCCCGCAACTCGGACATACCCGCACTCTAGGCCAACTCGTCGGCTCACCCCCTCGCGCTTGTGTTGCGCGGCATGCCGCACACGATGCCGGCCTCCGACGCGACCGCAGCCATAGCGCTCACCAGCCCACTGTCCACAGGCGACCCGCGATCTCGACAATGCTCCTGCTGAGCGCCCTACAGTCGGCGCATGCACTCGTCACTCCACTGCCTGAAGTTCCGGCTACTCTCACGACGACACATATCTGTGTACTCTTGCAAGCATGAGTTCACTGCGCATGCCCATTAGTAGCGCCTCACGCAAGGGGGTGTCGGGGGTGGTGGCCGCGGCCGAGGATCAGACCGTGGTGCTGACCAACCACGGACGCGCCGTAGCCCTGGTTGAGGGAGCGAACCAGGTTGAGGCATCAGCTCGACTCCTGAGGGAGGCGAGCCTCGCGGTTCTCGACGCCGCCGCCGATCTCGTCGAACAGCGCACCCCACGTTTCTCGCTCGACGAGGTGTGCGCCCGGCTTGGCGTCAGCGCCGATCACGTGCGGGCTCTGGTAGCGGTACGGATGAGTGCCGCGCCGTGAGGCGCGGGGAGCGCTTCCCCAACGATCAGGCGCAGATCGTATTCAGCGACCCGTTCGTGGAGTACCTGGAGTCCAGCCTCACGTTTGGGCAGTGCGAGGAAGTGCTGGCGGAGGTTGTGGCCCTGTGCGCGAATCCTGCGGGCAGCCACCCATTGAGCAATCGTGGTTCAACCGACCGGCTCGCCGGCTGGAACGCGGTTGATGTCCTCAACCAGGAGCACCGCGTGGTGTTCGCCAGCAGGATTGTGAATGGCGTCGGACTGATTGAGGTGCTCTGCGCCGGGCCGCGACGAGCAAGCGCCGCCTACGACCTGGCGAACGCGCTCGTGGCGTCGGGTGCTCTCACGCACGACGAGGTGATCGAGATCTGGCAGGCGCTGACACTGCTCGACGTGATTGCTGAGCAGGTCGGACTCGACGGATGGGACTACCGCCCACCGGCCGCGCCCGAAGGGTTGATCCGGGCCGCGGTGGCTAG
>WLOZ01000400.1 GCA_009699025.1 Actinomycetota bacterium | reverse complement strand
GCCTCGTCGGGGGTGAGTGGCGTCAACGATCGCATCACGTGTCGGGCCAAACCTCGCTGATCATCGGGCAGGTCAAGGATGTCCGACATAGTGAGCGGAGCTTCGTCGCCGGCAGCGTCATCGAGGTGGTCGTTGAGGCGTCGGAACATGCCGTCGGCGTTCATGCGAGCTCCGGCATGTGGATGGGCTCGGGCTGCGGCCGGCACACCTGGCACCAGAGCGTGCCACCGACCACAATCGACTTCGGCGGCTCTGCGCCGAACACGGTGATGATGAAGGGCATTGCTGCGTGGTGGGTGGCACACACCCCGCGCCCGCAAAAGCGGCAGACGCCCCGTGCACTGTCGTCGCACTGTGCGCACAGCATCGGCACACTCCCTTCATCGAGCGGATGTGGCTTACGGTGACAAACGGTGAGCATGCTTGGCACTATTTCACCTCCACACTAGACCTCGTCGTCGCTTGGACCGGGCTGAAGTGCGTCATTCGATGGCGCCAATTCTCCAAGTCGGGCCCACATACCGCTTGCAATAGGGGCTGCGTCGTCGACTTCGTGGAGTTCGGTCGGCGTGTCGTCTACCGAATGGCTCAGGTCTGCCCACATGCCCACGTTCGCCGTGTCAACCGGCAGGTGCGACCGGAGCCACATCATCGCAAACAGCCCGATGCCGCGTCGAAGCTCGTCGGCCTTCTCCACAAGCGCGGCGATCTCTGCATCGCTGGCACGCCCCGCATTGCGACCGATGGCGATCTCCCGCTGCACGGCGACTAGCTTCTCGGCTTTCTCGGCCGCGTCGGCGCCGTAGCGCGCCTCGAAGTGGTCGAGCAGTTCAGCCACGCTGCTGCCGCCTCCGAGCGCAGCCTGCTCGCTCGCGTTGGCGCCGTGACTCTGGAGGTCTTGGCGCACCCACCGCGACGACAGCGGCATGCCGAGCGCCACGATGCCGGCCGCAATGGCAAACACCATCACGCCGGTGAGCGTGATCAGGAGGGCCGAACCGTTTTCGGCCTCCGTCAGGCGGTTGAACGACGAGTGCAGGGCGATGGCCACCAGAAGTCCGCCAAGCCCGATGCCGAGACGTTGGTACCAGGCCCTACCCGCGGTGACCACGATCGCGGCACCAACGATCGCTGTGCACCCGGCGTGCATCAGGTTCGTCGACGACACACGAGCAAGCGCGAGGCCAATACCCTCGTCGGGGCCAACGCGCTCGAGGTAGAGCCAGTTCTCACGAATGGCGAAGCCGGTACCTGCCGCGAGTCCGAGCACGGCTCCGTCGACGAACCACTGGCAGCGGTGGCTCAGTGAGATGAAGGGTAGGGCGAAGGACTTGGAGATCTCCTCGAAGATGGGGGCCCCGAGCACAATCAGGGAGGAGAGCCCGTAGGTGGCAGCCCACCAGTCGTTGGCGTAGATAATGATGTAGGTTGTCGCGAATCCCCACAGCAGACTCAGCACCACGAGGGGGGCGAGTCGCTTGGCATTTCGTCCGAGCGCGACTACCACCGCCAGCAGTGCCAAGGGCACCAGGGTGGCCAGCGCAATTTCGAGGGTCGTGATGTCGAGGCTCAAGTCCCTGACCATACTCCGATGAGGGGTCAGGAGCGAGGATCGGACGAAGTCCGGTGGCTCTGGGCGAGAAGCTCCTCGGCCGAGTAGACCTTGGAGTACCCGAAGAGGTCGAAGTCCTCCGCCGCAAGTTCATTGACCAGACGCACCGCCGTGTCGGTGAAGGCGGTGGCGGCCGGGATCGGGTTCACCTTCATGTTCACGTGCGGAATATCCCCAGCCTCGATGCCAACCGCCGCCAGCATGCGCGGAATGCTCTCATTCAACGACTCGAACCGCCCCACCACCTGCTCCAGCGGGTGCTCGGTGCGCAGGAAGCTCGCCTGGGTGAGGGGGGCCCAGAAGGCCTCTCGCACGCGCTCCTCGAGGCCGAGTTGGTGGTGTAAAAAGTCCTCGAGGGAGAGGGAGGGATAGCGCTCGACGTAGAACCGTGACCAGAGGGCGTGGTGCCACAGGTAGGGGTTGCGCACCACAGACAGCACACGAAAGCTGGTGTCGACGAGTCCGCGCTGAATGAGCTCGGTGAGCTGGGGCTCCAGCGGGCTGTGCTGGCCGTTGTGACGATGCCACGTACCCTGCCAGCCCAGTCCGTCCAAGCGTGGTGTGTCTGAACGCATCTCCGGGCTGACGTACGGCGCCAGCATCGCTGTCAGCGAGCTGCCGGCTGTCTTGTAGATGTGTACGTACACAAATCGCCGGTGGAGCGATACCAGCACGGTTTCTGCCCTCCCAGAAGAACCGGACCCTCCGTGTCGATCGGTGTCGATCGGTGTCGATCGATGTCGATCTGTGTCGATCTGTGTCGATGGTCTCAGGGTGGCACATCGAAACAAGCCGGACTTTACCTCGGGCTCGACAGGCGCGGCGCTACCTGCTCGGTGTTGTGGAAGGTGCCGAATCTGAGGGCTCGAGCGCCAGTAGGGCCAGCGCTTCCTCGATCCTCAGCACGATCGCCTCCGGCATGAACACCGGCGGCAGGTGGCGCAGGTCGATGCTGACTGGGGAAGCGTCAACCTTCGACTCCGACATGACCACCCCTTTCAGACGGATTCGACCCCCGGCCGGTGCCCCCATGCTTGCAACGTCACCCGTTCGTGAGCAACAGATCTGAACACATGAGGCCAACAAACCGGCGATCTCACCCCAATGGGTGATAGCTACCCCGCCGAGTGGAGAGCCACCGACCGCGTCGGCGGGCTGGCCCCAGCCGGGGCGAAAGCGGGCAGTGCGCTCTGAGGGCCATTCACCACCGGTCAGAAGTACGACACCATGGGCACGTGTCCGAGGCTGAAGCACCCTCTCGCCTGAGCAGGCGGCTCGGCCTCGGGGGCGCGGTGGCAGTGGGTCTGGGCGCGATGCTCGGCACCGGCGTATTTGCCTCCTGGACACCGGCCCTCGGTTTCGCCGGCGACCAACTACTGCTGGCCCTGGGAGTCGCGGCCGCTGTGGCCGGGCTGAACGCCTGGTCGTCGGTGCGGCTCGCGGCCAGCCACCCGGTGTCGGGCGGGTCGTACTCCTACGGCCGACGCTGGCTCGGGCGGCCCGCGGGCGTCGTCGCCGGTATCTCGTTTGTGGTGGGCAAGTCGGCGTCAGCAGGTGCCGCTGCCCTCACTGTCGGCGCCTACCTTGCCCCGGAGTACCAGCGCACGATTGCCGTCGTCGCAGTGGCACTC
>WLOZ01000040.1 GCA_009699025.1 Actinomycetota bacterium | reverse complement strand
TCGACGCTGGCCGAGCTGCCCCAGGGCCGCTCACCCATCGCCACCCACGTTGTCGCGCCCCTCGAGCAGCCTGCCCACCTGTCTCGCGCCTGGGCGCGCATCAGGGAGGAGGTCTCGCACGGACAGCAGGCCTACGTGGTGTGCCCCCGCATCGGCGACGGCGCACAGGTGGAAGCCGATTCCGACGAAGAGAATCCCGAGGTCGAAGGCGGGCCGCGCGCCCCTGACAGCGAGGGGGCCGACGAGGCGCGCCGCCCACCGCTGGCGGTGCTCGACCTCGCCCCGCTGCTCGAAGGAGGGCCGCTGGCGGGGCTCAGGGTGGGCGTACTGCACGGCCGCCTGCCGGCCGACGATAAGGACGACGTCATGCGTCGGTTCGCGGCGGGGGTCGCACAGCCCGACGCCATCGACGTGCTGGTGGCTACCACCGTGATTGAGGTGGGCGTCGACGTGCCCAACGCCACGGTGATGGTCGTCATGGACGCCGACCGGTTCGGCGTCTCGCAACTGCACCAGCTGCGCGGGCGGGTGGGGCGCGGCTCAGCCCCGGGGCTGTGCCTGCTGGTGACCGAGTCACCGGCGGGCTCTCCAGCTCGCGAGCGCCTGCTGGCCGTAGCAGGCAGCACCGACGGTTTCGAGCTGTCGCGCATCGACCTGCAGGCCCGACGCGAGGGCGACGTGCTGGGCGCCACGCAGTCGGGCCGCCGCTCGAGCCTGCGACTGCTCTCGGTGCTGCGCGATGAAGACGTGATTGTTGCGGCCCGCGACGCAGCGGGCGAGGTCGTGGCTGCCGATCCCACGCTCGCCAATCACGCCGCCCTCGCGCAAGCGGTCGCCGCGCTGGTCGACGACGAGCAGGCAGATTTTCTGGAAAAGTCGTGACGCGCATCATCGCCGGGCAGGCGCGTGGTCGTCGCCTCGCCGTGCCCCCGAAGGGCACCCGGCCCACCTCCGACCGGGTGCGCGAGGCACTGTTCAGCTCGCTCGGGCACGAGTTCGTGGGCGGCTGGTCCGGCGTCCGGGTACTCGACCTCTACGCGGGCTCGGGAGCGCTGGGACTGGAGGCGGCCAGTCGGGGTGCCGCGCACGTGCTCCTGGTCGAGCGAGCGCCCGCGGCCGTCGAGGTAATCGGCCGCAACGTGGCGGCCGTGGGCATCCCGCGGGTCGAGGTGCTCGCGTCCGACGTCGCTCGCGCAGCGTCGCACCCGGCGCCCAGCGGTGGGGGATACGACCTCGTTTTCCTCGATCCTCCCTATGAACTACCCGACGCCGATGTCGCCCGGGTACTCATGGCACTGCTGGCGCAGGGCTGGCTCGCTGCTGGAGCGCTCGTGGTCGTCGAGCGGTCAGTGTCGTCGGGTGCCATCGTGTGGCCCAGCGGGATCGAGTCGCTGCGCGACCGACGCTACGGCGATACGGCCCTGTGGCTGGGGCGGGCAGTACGGGCCTGAGACACTGGCCAGAGCGTTGCCGTCACCGTCTGGCGCGGCGGGCTCGGCTCGCGCGGCATGGCTGCGGCACGATGGTGGAGTTGAGCGGCACGTTCTGCGACACGGCGAGAGACGCGGTGGCGATGAGAGGAGCCTCACGATGGTTCGAGCGGTGTGCCCAGGTTCCTTCGACCCGGTCACCAACGGGCATCTCGACGTGTTCATTCGGGCGTCGCGCCTGTTCGACGAAGTGGTGGTGGCCGTGCTCATCAATAAGACCAAGCGCTCGCTCTTCACGGTCGATGAGCGCATCGAGATGCTCAACGAGGTTGTCTCTCCGCTGGGCAACGTGACCGTCGAGTCTTTTCACGGCCTGCTGGTCGATTTCTGTCGCGACCGTGAGATTCCCGCGATCGTCAAGGGGCTGCGTGCGGTGAGCGACTTCGACTACGAGCTTCAGATGGCGCAGATGAACCACGGACTCGCCGGTGTCGAGACACTGTTCGTGTCGACCAACCCGCTGTACAGCTACCTGTCCTCGAGTCTGGTCAAGGAGGTGGCCACCTTCGGAGGAGACGTCTCCGGCCTGGTGCCGCCGAGCGTCCTCGACCGCATGCTCGCCGCCCTGCACGCCGCCCAGGAGGAGAAATGAGCGTCCACGACAGGCTCGACGAGCTCACCGACATGATCACGTCGGCTCGCGCGATGCCCATGTCGGCGTCGTGCATCGTCAATCGTGGCGAGGTACTCGACATCCTCGAAGACATGCGCGGGTCCCTTCCCTCCGAGATCCGTGAAGCCGACGCACTGCTCGACGACCGAGAGCGAGTGCTGGCCGACGCCGACGCCGAGGCCGAGCGCATTCTCGAGCAGGCACGGGCCGAAGCCGCCGCGCTAGTGACCGAGGAGTGGGTCTACGCGGCAGCCATCCGCGAGGCGGAGCTGGTTCGGCGCGAGGCCGAGGACGACGCTGCGCGCATGCGGCAGGAGACTGACGACTACGTCGACGCCAAGCTCGCCGGCTTCGAGGTGGCGCTCAATAAGACGCTTTCGGCTGTTGCCCGTGGCCGCGACAAGCTGCGCGGGTCGGACCTGAGCCCCCAGGTGTTTGAGGAGACAGGTCCGCTGCAGGCCTACGACGATCGCGGTCGCTGATCGCGGGGTTAGGGGCGAAGCTGGTAGCGTCCGACGCGAGGGCCGTGGCGCCAGATTTTGGCGCCTGCGGCACCCTCCGATAGCCTCAATGTCTGGTGACGTGCCATCCGGCCGGAACCCGATCGCCCCACTGTGAAGGATCGTGCCCACCCTCGACCCACGCGCGCCGCTCGTACTCGACATCCGCGAGCTCGGACGACGCGCTGGGTCCATGGTGAGGGTTCATCGCGCAGCACCGGCGCCATCGGACCTCGGAACGGCCGTGATTGGCGTTCCGGAGGGTTCCGAGATCGACCTCGAGCTTCAGCTTGAGTCCGTGGTCGAAGGCGTGTACGTCACCGGAACGGCGACCATCAGGGCTGTGGGAGAGTGTTCCCGCTGCCTTGACCCGATGGTGACCGAGCACGATGTCGAGTTGCAGGAGCTGTACCGGTACGCTGACAACGACTATCGCGCGAGCGATGACGACGACCTACCTGTGCTCGAGGACGACCTGCTTGATCTCGAGCCCATGCTGCGCGACGCGGTGGTGCTGGCACTGCCGCTCGCGCCGGTGTGCGACGACGACTGTCCGGGGCTCTGCCCCCGGTGTGGCGTCAGGCTAGTAGACGATCCGCTGCACGAGCACGACCAGATCGACCCGCGCTGGGCCGCCCTCGAGGGGCTCGGCGAGGTAGTTGCGAACGAACCTGTTGAACTGAGAGAACCGAGAGAACCGAGAGAAGAGGGCTGACCCGTGGCCGTTCCGAAGCGCAAGATGTCGCGTTCCAACACGCGTAGCCGTCGCTCGCAGTGGAAGACGACCGTTCCGGCGCTCGTCACCTGCGACCGCTGCCGGAGCCCCAAGCTCGGGCACATCGCATGCCCGACCTGTGGCACCTACAACAAGCGTCAGGTACTGGACGTCTGAGCCCCGCCAGGCCGTGAGCTCAGCTCAGGCTCTCGAGCAATTGCCGCCCGCGTCGGTGCGCATTGCTATTGACGCGCTCGGAGGCGACCACGGCTCGGCCGTGGTGGTCGATGGAGCCCTGCTCGCGCTCGACTCCGACCCGCTGCTGTCAGTGCTACTCGTAGGTCCCCCGTCCGCTCTTCGTGATCTGCTCGACTCGATCGCTGCGACCGGACGGTCGGTGCCGCTGGGGCGGATCGACATCGTTGAGGCGCTGGAGGGCGTTCCTATGGGCGCCGACCCCGCGGCTGCCGTGCGAGCCCGCCGCGGTACCAGTGTTCGGGTGGCCGCCGAACTCGTTCAGCGTGGCCGGGCCGATGCATTCCTCTCGGCGGGACAGACTGCCGCGGCCCTCGCCGCCGCCACCTTCGTGCTCGGACGACTGCGGGGTATCACCCGACCAGCCCTCGCAGTGGTACTTCCCGCGCTGGCGGGCCCGGTGGTGCTCCTCGACGCCGGTGCCGGCACCGGAATGACGGCCGACCTCCTTGTGCAGCACGCCCTCGCGGGTGCCTGCTACGCGGAGGCGCTCGGCATCGATCAGCCCCGCGTGGGCCTGCTGACCGTCGGGGGGGAGGCTGGCAAGGGTGATGCGACCCGACGCGAGGCACACGAACTGCTCGAAGCGCTTCCGCTGCGCTACGTCGGACCGGTTGAGGGGCACGACCTCTCGTCGGGGCGTCACGCCGATGTGGTTGTCACCGACGGGTTCACCGGAAATGTGGCGCTCAAGGCCCTCGAGGGCGCAGTGGCGTGGACCGCCCACCACCTCGGCGAGCGGTACGGAGATCCGGGCCCAGCGCGGGCGCTGATCGCCGACATCTCGCACTCTGAATTCGCCGCGGGAATGCTGGTCGGAGTCGCTGGCGTCAGCGTCGTGGCGCACGGCTCTGCCGACGCGGGAGCCATCGCGGCAGCCGCAGCACTGGCGGCCCTCGCAGCGCGCACCGGACTCGTCGATCGCACCGGGTCTCGACTCGCCGAACTTGTGGCCGCCCGACGGTACGAGATGGGGCTTCGTACATGAGCCTGCCATCGCCTGTCGAGCGGCGTCGTGAGCTATGCGAGCGGCTCGGGGTCGAGGTCGACCCCACTCTCCTTGAACTCGCGCTCACCCACCGCTCCTGGGCCTACGAGAACGGCGGGGTGCCGACCAACGAGCGGCTCGAGTTCCTGGGCGACTCCGTGCTGGGGCTCGTCGTCACCGACACGCTCTACTCGGTACATCCCACGCTGCCCGAGGGTCAGCTGGCCAAGCTACGGGCGGCCGTGGTCAACGCGCGCGCGCTGGCTGACGTGGGCCGTGACCTCGGCCTCGGCGACCACCTCCTGCTCGGCAAGGGGGAGGAGTCATCCGGTGGGCGTGACAAGTCATCGATCCTCGCCGACACGCTCGAGGCGGTCCTGGGGGCGGTGTATCTCGACCGTGGCATCGAGGTGGCCACCTCGGTGGTTCACCGCCTCATCGACCCGTTGCTGGTCGAGGCTGCCACGCTGGGCGCCGGGCTCGACTGGAAGACCTCGTTGCAAGAGCTGACTGCCGAGCTCGCGCTCGGCGTGCCCGAGTACGTGGTTGAGGAGTTCGGGCCCGACCACTCGAAGCAGTTCACCGCGCGCGTCCGGGTGGGCGACGCGCTGTACGGCGGGGGAGAGGGACGTAGTAAGAAGCTGGCCGAGCAGCAGGCGGCCGCGACCGCCTACGCCGAACTGCAGGCCCGGCGGCAGTAGCGATGCCTGAGCTTCCGGAGGTGGAGGTGGTGCGCCGCGGCCTCGACCGCTGGGTGCGCGATCGCACGATCGAGTCTGTCGAGGTGCTCGACTCGCGCTCAGTGCGGCGACACGAGGGAGGCATGGTCGACTTCGCTGCCGTGCTTCAGGGCCTGACCGTGGTGGGGGCGAGTCGTCGCGGCAAGTACCTATGGCTGCCGCTGTCGAACTCGATGGCGCTGGTGGCGCACCTCGGCATGAGCGGGCAGCTTCTCGTGGTCGAGCCTGATGCGCCCGTCGAGCGACACCTGCGTGTGCGCGTGCGATTCGACGACGATGGGCTGGAACTGCGCTTCGTCGACCAGCGCATCTTCGGCGGCCTCATGGTGGAGGAGCGCCAGCCCGACGACGCACGCGGGCAAGTGCCTAGGTCGGTGGCGCACATTGCGCGAGATCCGCTCGACCCGCTGTTCAACGACGCGGCGTTCTCGCGTCGCCTGCGTTCGCGGGCAACCGGGCTTAAGCGCGCGCTACTCGACCAGTCGCTGGTGTCGGGCATCGGCAACATCTACGCCGACGAGACGCTGTGGCGCAGCAGGAGGCACTGGGCCGCTGCCACTGACCGGCTCACCGCGGGGCAGGTGCGCGAGGTACTGCGGCACTCTCGCGACGTGATGACCGAGGCCCTCGCCGAGGGCGGCACCTCATTCGACTCGCTCTATGTCAACGTCAACGGCGAGAGCGGCTACTTTGAGCGGGGGCTGGCCGCCTACGGGCGCGAGGACCAGCCCTGCCTGCGGTGCGGCCGCCTGATGCGTCGAGAATCGTTTATGAACCGCTCGTCGTACCGGTGCCCCGGCTGTCAGCGCACTCCCTCGCACCCGCGCTGGTAGGCCGGATTTGACGGCCGCTCAGGGTGGCTGTCACGCTTTCAAGGTATCGGCGCGATACATGCACCTCACCCACGACATCGGGGAATCTCATGGCGAAGGCCCTCTACGGACACCTGTCGGGTCCGGACGCTCGTGTCCTCGCCGAGGTCGCCCGACTCCGTTCCCGAGTGCGGCTCCTCGAGGCGGAGAACGCCGACCTCCGCTCGGAGTTGGTGTCGCAGTCCATCGACAGGGCTCTCGGCGTCGCCGTGGCCGCCGAGCCGGCGCAGTCCGCGCTGGCCTGAGGGCCCCGCCGGGTTCCAGGTGCGGCGTCTGCCTCGGAGGCCGAGAACACCGCGCGGTAGGCTGACGTGCTTCCCCGAACAGCTCGGCTCAGTTCGCCTCCCCGGCTCCCCCCGGTAACGGCTGTCCCGCGCGTGCCCCGTGCCCCAGGCACCCCACGGGCCCCGGCCCCTAGGGCCGGAGCCCACCCGGCGAGGAGTGACTCGTGCACCTCAAGAGCCTGACCCTCCGAGGGTTCAAGTCTTTCGCCTCCACGACCACCCTGAACTTCGAGCCCGGAATCACCTGTGTGGTGGGCCCCAACGGCTCGGGTAAGTCGAACGTGGTCGACGCGCTCGCCTGGGTGATGGGCGAGCAGGGGGCCAAGAGCCTGCGCGGCGGCAAGATGGAAGACGTCATCTTCGCCGGTACCGCGGGGCGCGCGCCGCTCGGACGTGCCGAGGTGCTGCTCACCATTGACAACACCGATGGCGCCCTGCCCATCGACTACGCCGAGGTCACCATCTCGCGCATCATGTTCCGCAACGGCGGGTCCGAGTATTCGATCAACGGAACCCCCAGCCGTCTGCTCGACGTGCAGGAGCTGCTGAGTGATTCCGGAATCGGCCGTGAGATGCACGTCATCGTGGGGCAGGGTCAGCTCGACGCGATCCTGCACGCGAGCCCGGAGGAACGTCGGGGGTTCATCGAGGAGGCCGCGGGAGTTCTCAAGCACCGCAAGCGCAAGGAGAAGGCGCTGCGCAAGCTTGAGGCAATGCAGGCCAACCTCACCCGGCTGCAGGACCTCACCACCGAGCTGCGTCGCCAGCTCAAGCCCCTCGGCAAGCAGGCCGAGGTCGCGCGTCGCGCGCAGGTCATTCAGGCCGACCTACGCGACTCCCGGCTGCGGCTGCTTGCCGACGATCTCATTGCGATGTCGGCCACCCTCGAGCAGGAGGTGGCCGACGAGACCGCCCTGCGCGAGCGTCAGGCCGAGGTTGAGGCGGCGATGGCCTCCGACCAGTCGCGGGAGGCCGTGCTTGAGGCCGATCTCGCTGCTGACGCTCCGGTGCTCGCTCGTACCCAGGAGACGTGGTACCGGCTGTCCGCCCTGCGCGAGCGGCTCGACGGAACGCTCTCGCTGGCCTCCGACCGCATGCGCCTGCTGGCCCCCGACTCCGCCGACGAGGCGCCGGGCCGCGACCCCGCCGAGCTCGAGGGGCAGGCCCGTGAGGCGCGTGCCGAGGAGTTCGACCTCGGCCGTGAGGTGGAGGTCGACCGTGCCGCCCTGGCCGATGCCGTGCGCAACCGCGCCGAGGCCGAGTCTGTTCTGGCCGCCGAGGAGCGACGGCTCGAGGCCACGGCGCGAGCGGTGGCCGATCGACGCGAGGGACTCGCGCGACTCTCCGGTCAGGTGGCCGCTGCCCGCGAGCGCTTCCAAACCCGCGACGCCGAGACGCGACGTCTGGCCGAGCAGGTCGAGGGGGCTCGCTCCCGGGCCGATAGCGCTGCCACAGCGTTCCGCGCGCTCGAGAATGAAATAGCAGGCCTCGACCAGGGCGAATTGGGGCTCGACGAGGAGCATGAGGAGGCCGCTGGCACGCTTGCCGAGGTTGAGGGTCGAATCGAGGCGCTGCGGCTGGCCGACCAGGAGACAGACCGTGACCGCGCAGCGCTCCAGGCACGGGTCGAGGCCCTCGAGCTTGGCCTGGCCCGTCGCGACGGCGGCGCCGCCCTGCTCGCAGCAGGCGAGGAGGTGTCGGGGCTGCTGGGCTCGGTTGCGGCTCTCATCAGGGTTGAGCACGGGTACGAGGCCGCGGTGGCCGCGGCACTGGGGTCGGCGGCCGACGCTGTCGCTGTCGCCGACCACGAGTCTGCTGTCGCGGCTCTTCGACGGCTGCGCTCCCACGACGCTGGCCGTGCCACGCTGGTGGTGGCGGCCGCCGACACTGGCCGTGCCAACGAGCCATGGCCCACGCTGCCCGAGGGCGCGCGCTACGCCATCGATGTCGTCACCGCACCCCCCGAATTGCGTCCCGCCCTGGCTGATGTGCTGGCCCGAGTGGCGGTCGTCGCCACCCTCGATGATGCGCAGTCGCTGGTCGCCAGCCACCCGAGCCTCACGGCCGTCACGCGCGACGGTGACGTGATCGGTCCGATGGTCGCTAGCGGTGGGTCGTCGGGCGGTCTGAGCCTGCTCGAGGTGCAGGCGGCCCTCGACGAGGCGCGCGAGCGGTTCGCCGAGGTCAGCCACCGCTGTGAGCGGGTGCGCTTCGACCTTGAACGTGCAGCAGCCGAGCACGCTGAGGCGTTGGCGGTGGCTCAGGCCACGCTGGCACGGCTGCACGATAGTGACGCCCGCATGGCGGCGGTCGCGGAACAGCTCGGGCAGCTCGGCAGTGCGGCCCGTGCGTCCGCGGGTGAGGCCGAGCGGCTCGCCGCGTCGCAGGCCGCGGCCACCAGCGCCCGGGCCGACGACGAGGCCACCCTCGCCGAGCTGAGCGCTCGGCTGGTGGTCGCCGAGTCAGAGCCCGACGAGTCAACTCCGTCGACCGATGAGCGCGACCGCATGGCTGAGGTGGCCACCGCAGCCCGGTCCACCGAGGTCGACGCCCGGCTCGCTGTGCGCACCGGCGAGGAGCGGATCCGCGCAGTGATGGCGCGTGCCGAGTCGCTCGAGCGGGCCGCCCGCGACGAGCGAGAGAGCATCCGGCGCGCCCTCGAGCGCAAGGCCAGGCGCGAGCGTGAGGCCATCACCGCCGCCGCCGTGCGCGTGGGCGCTGAGTACGCGCTGGCTCGGCTTGAGCAGTCGATTGCCTCGGCCACCGTCGAGCGCGAGGGCGCCGAGGCGCTGCGTGCCCGGCGCGACGGCGAGCTGCAGCAAACGAGGGCGAGGTTGCGGACGCTGGGAGCCGAGCATGAGCAGCTGGTCGACGTCGTGCACCGCGACGAGGTGGCGCGGGCCGAGCAGCGCCTGCGAATCGAGGCCCTCGAGCTCAAGGCCATGGAGGACTTTGGCATCGCTCCCGAGGTGCTCATCGATGAGTACGGCCCCGGGCAGCCGGTGCCACCGTCGCCCTCGGCGCCTGGCGATGAGATCGACCCCAACGCGCCCGAACCGCAGCCCTACCCGTACGACCGCGGCCAGCAGGAGCGTCGCATGCGGTCGGCCGAAAGGGCTCTTGCTCTGTTGGGACGGGTCAACCCTCTGGCGCTTGAGGAGTTCTCGGCGCTGGAGGAGCGCAACCAGTTCCTCACCGAGCAACTCGAAGACGTTAAGCAGTCGCGGCGCGACCTCCTCGAGATCATCCGCGAGGTCGACGAGCGAGTGCAGCAGGTGTTCACCGAGGCCTTCCGCGACACTGAGCGCGAGTTCGAGGGGGTATTCGCGCGACTGTTCCCCGGGGGAGAGGGTCGGCTCATTCTCACCGACCCGAATGACATGCTCACCACCGGCATCGAGGTCGAGGCCCGCCCGCCCGGCAAAAAGATCAAGCGTCTCTCGCTGCTCTCGGGTGGCGAGCGCTCGCTGACCGCCGTGGCGTTCCTCGTGGCGCTGTTCAAGGCC
>WLOZ01000004.1 GCA_009699025.1 Actinomycetota bacterium | reverse complement strand
GTGGTTACCAGCTCTACTACCTCTTCCCCCTATCGCAGGAGCAGGACACCCTGCTGCTGGTCCGCTCGGCGGTGCTGGTCACCGGCATCCTGCTCGTTCTTGGGCTCGTGGCCCTGTCGTGGATGCTGACCCGCGTAGTGGTGCGGCCGGTGCGGCAGGCGGCGCGCACGGCCGAGCAGTTCAAGGCGGGCAAGCTAACCGAGCGCATGGCGGTGCGAGGGGAGGATGACCTCGCGGCTCTGGCAACGTCGTTCAACCAGATGGCCGCGTCGCTTCAGGAGCAGATTCGCCGGCTCGAGGGCATGTCGCGAGTGCAGCAGCGGTTTGTCTCAGACGTGTCCCACGAGCTGCGCACGCCGCTCACCACCGTGCGGATGGCGGCCGACGTCCTGCACGAGTCGCGCGACCAGTTCGACCCCGCCACCGCACGCTCTGCCGAACTGCTGCAGCAGCAGCTCGACCGGTTCGAACTGCTGCTCACCGACCTCCTGGAAATCAGTCGCTTCGATGCCGGGGCCGCGGTGCTCGATACCGAGCCGATCGACCTCGTGTCACTTGCCCGCCGGGCGATCGAGGCGTCGACGCCCCTAGCAGACCCTCGTGGCATCGATCTCGAGCTGGTGGCACCGGTCGGTCCGGTGAGGGTCGAGTGCGATCCCCGCCGCGTCGACCGCGTCGTGCGCAATCTCATCGTGAACGCCATCGAGCACGGACGGGGGCGCCCGGTCACCATCACCATCGGCTCTGACGATATGTGCGCGGCGCTGTCGGTCCGCGATCGCGGCGTGGGTTTGCGGCCGGGCGAGACAGCACTGGTGTTCAACCGATTCTGGCGGGCCGACCCGGCGCGCTCGCGCAGCATCGGGGGCACCGGCCTCGGGCTCGCCATCGCACTGGAAGATGCTCGGCTGCACGGAGGCTGGCTCCAGGCGTGGGGAGAGCCCGGGGAGGGGTCCAACTTCGTGCTCACCCTGCCCCTCCTCGCCGGCACCGAGGCGAGCAGTTTTCCCCTCGCGGTCGATCCCGAGGGAATGGAGGGGGCTGACAGCGTGGGTCGGGGGGTGCGTCATGTCAGGGGCTGAGTCGCGACGACGGAGGCTCGTCGGACCGTGCTGCACGTTGGTGCTGAGTGCCCTGCTCGCTGCCTGCGGCGCCACGATCCCCGAATCCGGCCCCATCGTCGAGGGTCCAGTGGTGGGTGCGGGGTCTGACAACCAGGTCATTCGGGTGATTGCCCGCCCGCCAACGCCCGGCGCCACACCCGTCGAGATCGTGAACGGCTTCCTCGAGGCGAGCGCCTCGTACGACGACGACTACGCGATTGCTCGCGAATACCTCACCGCCGGAGCCTCCGTGGGCTGGGATCCGGGCGTTGAGACCCGCATCTATGACGGCGCAGGCGTGAAGGTCGAGCCCGACGGATTCGATCGAGTCACCTTCTCGGCGCCCCTGCTCGGTCGTATCGACGGCGAGGGCTCGTACCTTGTCGCCGACGCCGGCGAGACCGGGCGGTCGGATTTCCGTCTTGTGCTGGACTCGGGCGAGTGGCGGATCATCTCGGTGCCCACGGGGCTGTTGCTCAGCCGTGGTGATGTCGAGCGCAGCTACCGCACGGTGAACCTGTACTTCCTCGACCCGCAGTTCACCACGCTCGTGCCCGATCCGATCTCGGTGCCGAACAGTGGATCGGGTCTCGCCACCACGCTCGTGAGGCGGCTGCTCGAGGGTCCCACTGAGTGGCTCGCGCCCGCGGTCAGAACTGCTGTTCCGAACGGGGTCTCTCTGGCCATCGACTCGGTGCCGGTGGTTAACGGCGTGGCCGAGATCAGCCTTGACCCCAGGGTGCTGACTACCGACCAGAGCACCCGAGCTGCGATGTCAGCCCAGATCGTGTGGACGCTGAGGCAGGTTCCGGAGGTGACGGGCGTCAGCATCACCGCCGGGGGCGTGTCGCTGGCCGTTCCCGGTCAGCCGTCAGTGCAGTCGCGCGACTCCTGGCCCGCCTATGACCCCAACGCGATGACCCCGAACACTGCCCCCCTTGCGCTGTCTGCACGGGGGGTCGTGCAGGTCGAGGCCGCGTACTCCGCCCCGGTCGCGGGTGCGGCGGGAAGGTCAGATCAGCCGTTGTCGACTCTGGCGGTAGCGCTCGATGAGCAGCGCGTTGCGGGGTTCGACAAAGAGCGGGTCACCCTGCTGGAGGCCCCTCTCATCGACGGTGGTGCCTTCCGGGTGAGGGCTCAGGGTGCGGGTATGGCCTCTGCGTCATTCGGCCCCGATGGGGCACTGTGGTGGGTCGAGAGCAAGGGAGTGCGCACGATCTCCGCAACGTCGAACACGGTGCAGCCCGTTGCCGTGGAAGGAATCGGAACGGGCCGAGTCGTAGGGATTGCGATCGCGAGGGACGGCACGCGCGCGGCCCTCCTGATTCGTCGCGGCCCCCAGGTTGAGCTCAACCTGGTGCGCATCGAGCGTCGTGGTGACTCGCTGCGGCTGACGGCGCCACGACGGGTGGAGGCGCGAATCAGCTCGACCGTCGATGTTGCCTGGGCCTCGGCCGATCAGTTAGCGGTTCTCGGAACAGAGGGCGCGGGCCCCCTTGAAGTCTTCACCGTGCGCATTGGCGCCCAGAGCGTGCGGTCGGTGGTGGCGCCGGCCAAGTCGGTTACCGTGGCCGCAGCCCCCGTCAGCACCATGCTCGCCGGAGTCTCCGACGGATCCGTTCTCGCTTACGACGCCCTTGCATGGCAGCAGTTGATGACCGGCTGGTCGCCGGCCTATCCGGGCTGAGCGCTCTCCACAGCTGGCCAGCGCCGGCGTTGTGCACAGTGCCGCGCGTCCGTGCCGGGTGGATGCCCTCGAGCCCTCACCATGGGGCGTATGTCTGCCATCGTTCGCGCGCTCCTCGAACTGGTAGTTCCGCGCGAGTGCGCCGGGTGCCGACTCGCGGGCCGGGTGCTGTGTGATGCCTGCAAGCACGATCTGCTCGGCCTCACCGTGGCGCGAATCGATGGGTTCACGTGCGCGCACCTCGACCCTCTCGGAGTGGGACGGGCAGCGGTGCGTGCCCACAAAATGCGTGGGGAGCGCACCCTCACGCCGGTATTGGGCGAGACCTTGGCGCGCAGTGTCCGGCACGCGCTGGCAGCACAGGTGAGCCGAAGGGTGGTGCTGATCCCAGCTCCCACCCGCCGCGAAGCCCTACGCGAGCGTGGTGTCTCCTCGGTCGGCCTGCTCGCACGGTCGGCGGCGCACGCGATGCGGGCCTCGGGGATCGACGCTGGGGTGAGCGACCTCGCGCGTCTCGTGCGCCAGCCTCGCGACCAGCGCGGTTTGGGCAGCGCAGCGCGCGAGGCCAACGTCGTGGGGTCCATTGGAATTGGGCTGCCGCGGTCGCAGTCTCAGCGGCAGGCGCTGCTCGAATCGGTGGTGGTGGCTGTCGACGACGTCGTCACCACGGGCGCCACACTGCGCGAGTTGCGGCGCGCTCTGCTGGCTGCTGAAATTCTGCCGACGGGTGCTGCCGCCGTCGTGAGCACCCCTTCAGTTGACGCCGGGCGTCTGGTCTCGGGACTTCGGACCTCTGTCGAGACTGATCAGCGCGAGCTACGGTAGAAACGAGAAGATCGAGCGACCGGAGGTTGAGATGGACATCATCGTCAGGGGTCGGCATATCGAGCTATCGCAGCGTTTTCGCGATCACGTCACCGAGAAAGTGGCCAAGCTCGACAGATTCGGGGTTCCTCTCACCCGCATCGACGTCGAGGTCACCAAGGAGCAGAACCCGAGGCTCGCCGAGCGTGCCTTTGACGTCGAACTCACCTGCCGAGGTGGCGCTGGCGCGGTGATCCGCGCTGAGGCCGCGTCGGCCGACCAGTACGCCGCGCTCGAGCTGGCCTACGACCGGCTCGAGGAGCGGCTGCGTCGTGCGGCTGATCGCAGGCGATCTGCCCGCCGACACGGGACCCACCTCGGAGTCATCCCCACCGATGACCTGCTCCCGCCGGGCGAGCAGTCGAGTGCCGAGGCGGCTGAGGCGGCTGAGCTGGCCGACCCGGCCGAGCCTGCTGAGGGAGCGGCTGACGCGGTCTACGTCAACGGCCCCATCGTGGTGCGTGAAAAGACGCACGAGTCAGCTCCGATGTCGGTCGGCGAGGCCGTCGACCGGATGGAGCTGGTGGGCCACGACTTCTACCTGTTCACCGACTCCGACACGTCGCTGCCGTCGGTGGTCTACCGCCGCGTGAGCTTCGACTACGGACTGATCCGGCTCTCGAACTAGCTCAGGCACGAGCAGCGCGCAGGGCGGCGGCCAGCATGGGCGTCGTACTCGCCGGGCGCACGTCGACCAGCCGCACCGTGTCGCAGCCCACCCAGCGAGCGGCCTCAGTGAGGGCGAGGGCGGTGCCCTCCACGGCAGTGGTCGACACTCGACCGTGGGGAGCGCCGGTGCCCTCGGATGTCTCGAATATTGCTGCGCGCGCTTCCAGGGTGGTGCCGACCCGCTTCGGATCGACCCTGGACACCAGCCGTCCCCCGTGCAGTACCGGCATCGTGAAGTAGCCGTGCTGTCGTCGCGCGGCAGGGACGTAGGGCTCGAAGAGGTGCTCGAAGTCGAACACGCGCTCGGTGCGGCCGCGGTGCCAGATGAGGGAGTCGAAGGCTGACAGCATGGTGGTGCGGTGACGCCCCGACGCGGGTCCCGAGCTGAGCAGGGCCATGTCGGCGTAGACCGGCCCACGCCAGCCCGGAACCGACACCTCCACCAGTTGCCCGTCGGCCACGAGGTCGTCGAACACCTCCCGGAGATGGGCCCTGCTGGTGTAGCGGCCGGAGAGGCGATGCACGTCGAGGATGTCGCCCACGGTGCCGACTCCCACGGCGCGCGCCCCCAGCAAGGTCAGGTGTCGGATGCACTCGTCATCGTCAGGCTCGGGCCCGAGCACGCGCTCGGGCAGGGCGCGTTCGGCGAGGTCGTACACGCGACGCCAGCCCACGCGGCGCGTGCACACCACCTCGCCGATGTCGAGCAGCCACTCGATCGCCACCTTCGACTCCGACCAGTCCCACCACTCGCCTCCCGCCTTGGCGCCGCCGATGTCGCGAGTGGTGAGGGGACCGTCCTCAAGCAGCCTGCGCCTGATGACGTCGAGGGCCGAGTGCGTCACCCTGTGCCAGCGCTCGCCCCGGGCCTGGTACCAGCGGCGGCGAAAAGCGAACCAGGGCCACAGGTGCACCGGCAGGATGCTCGCCGCGTGCGACCAGTACTCGAAGCTCGTTGCAGGCCCCGCGCCGTCGCCCCAGTAGGCCTTGTCGATGGCTGTGCGCCCGACTGCTCCGAGGCGCGCGTACTGCACCAGTTCGTGCGAGCGGGCAAGCACCGAAATGGTGTCAAGCTGCACCGCGCCGAGGTGCTCAAGCACCGCGCGCACCGAGCGTACGCGTCGGGCGTCGGAGGAGCGGGCTGCGGTTGCTGGAGTGAGGGGATAGGGCGAGCCGATCAGGCCCTGGGCGGTGAGGACAAGTCGCCGCGCCTCGTCGGCGCTCAGCACGACCGGAGTATTCACTCCGTGCCCTCGGCTCCCTCGGCTCCCTCGGCCAGTCGACCGAGGAGTACCTCCCGCAGCGATACCACCGCCTCGGCCACGCGGGAATCGGAAAAATCTGCTGCCGCGACGGTGCGCACGCGTCGTTCGCCGACTCCGGCGAGGACCACGCCGTAGGCGAGAGGTGATCCGTGGGCGTCGCCCCAGGTGAAGCAGGCGGCCTCGGCCGGCATCGGAAGCCCGGCAGCCTCCGCGCGCACTCGCTCGTCGGCAGTGGCGGCCCTCGGCTCGTTGATGTGCACGTCGCGACCCTACTCGCACGGGCGTGGGCTGGTGCGAGCATCACGGATCGATGCGCTGTCACGCTTCTCGCCCCAGTGCCACGTGGTTCGATGAGCTATGACCAGTCGCTGGCCTGCCGAGTCGCCCGTGCTCTCCGACGGAGTGGTGACGTTGCGCGGGTTGGTTCGAGATGACGTCGACGCCGTTTTCGCGGCCTGTCAGGACCCCGAGATTCCGCGCTTCACCAGTGTTCCGAGTCGCTACCTGAGGGAGCACGCGGAGTCATTCGTGAATGATCTGGGGGCGGGCGTTGGTCGGGGCGAGCCGTCGCACATGGCCACGCTCACCCGCGAGCACTTGCACTAGCCCTCACCTAAGATCCTTCGCCACATCCCTACGCCAGTTCGGACTAGGCCCGCGCTGTGTCCAAACTGGCGTAGGGATGTGGTGACAGGGGGACTTTCAGCGTCACGCCCGCCGTGAGGCGACGGGGACCGTGGTTGCACCCCACCTCTCGGGCGTCGCCTACGATGGGGCGATGGCCATCATGGACAAATTACTGCGCGCCGGAGAAGGCCGCGTCGTCAAGAAGCTCACCGGTATCGCAGCGCAGGTCAACGCGCTCGAGTCCGACTTCGAGGCGCTCACCGACACCGAGCTGCGCGCGCTGACCGACGAGTTCCGGCAGCGATTCGCCGATGGCGAGACGCTCGACCAACTCCTTCCCGAGGCCTTCGCCACCGTGCGCGAGGCGTCGCGCCGCACCCTCGGCCAGCGTCACTACGACGTGCAGCTCATGGGTGGTGCGGCTCTCCACCTCGGCAACATCGCCGAGATGCGCACCGGTGAGGGCAAGACCCTCGTGTCCACCCTGCCCGCCTATCTCAATGCCCTAGCCGGCGAGGGCGTGCACGTGGTCACTGTCAACGACTACCTTGCCGAGCGCGACTCCGAGTGGATGGGCCGGGTTCACCGATTCCTGGGCCTCGAGGTTGGGTGCATCCTTGCGTCCATGACGCCGGCCGAGCGTCGCATCGCCTACGCGGCCGACATCACCTACGGCACCAACAACGAGTTCGGCTTCGACTACCTGCGCGACAACATGGCGTGGAGCAGGGAGGAACTTGTCCAGCGCGGGCACTTCTTCGCGGTCGTCGACGAGGTTGACTCGATCCTCATCGACGAGGCGCGCACCCCCCTCATCATCAGCGGCCCCGCCGACGAGGCCAATAAGTGGTACACCGAGTTTGCCCGGCTCGCTGAGCGGCTCAAGCGCGATCGCGACTACGAGGTCGACGAAAAGAAGCGCACCATCGGAATTCTCGAGGAAGGCATCGAGCGCACCGAGGATTGGCTCGGAATCGACAACCTCTACGAGGCCGTCAACACCCCGCTCGTGGGATTCCTCAACAACTCGGTGAAGGCCAAGGAACTGTTCAAGCGCGACAAGGATTACGTCGTGATGAACGGCGAGGTGCTCATCGTCGACGAGCACACCGGACGCATGCTCGCTGGCCGTCGCTACAACGAGGGAATGCACCAGGCCATCGAGGCCAAGGAGGGGGTGGAGATCAAGCAGGAGAATCAGACCCTGGCCACCATCACCCTGCAGAACTACTTCCGCATGTACGCCAAGCTGGGCGGCATGACGGGCACGGCCATGACCGAGGCGTCCGAGTTCCAGCAGATCTACAAGCTCGGCGTGGTTCCGATCCCGACCAACCGACCCATGGTGCGCCTCGACGAGGCAGACCTCGTCTACCGCACTGAGTCGGCCAAGCTCGACGCCGTGATCGAAGACGTAGCCGAGCGCCACGACCTTGGTCAGCCGGTGCTCGTTGGCACGGCCAGCGTCGAGAAGAGCGAGATCGTGTCAACTCTGCTGCGTCGTCGCGGCATCCCGCACGAGGTGCTCAACGCGAAGTACCACGAGCGCGAGGCCGCGATTGTGGCCCAGGCGGGCCGCAAGGGCGCGGTCACGGTGGCCACCAACATGGCAGGGCGAGGCACCGACATCATGCTCGGCGGAAACCCCGAGTTCACGGCGGCGGCCCAGCTTGCCCAGCAGGGCCTGTCCCCGATCGACGACGCCGAGGCCTACGAGGCCGCGTGGCCAGGCGCGGTTGAGGCCGCCAAGAAGTCGGTGGCATCTGAGCACGAGGAGGTCGTGGCCCTCGGAGGCCTCTACGTGCTGGCCTCCGAGCGGCATGAGTCGCGCCGCATCGACAACCAGCTCCGCGGCCGTTCCGGACGCCAGGGCGACCCAGGCGAGACGCGCTTTTACCTCTCACTGGAAGACGACCTCATGCGGCTGTTCAAGGGCGACGTGGTCGATGCCTTCCTACGCCGGTTCAACGTGCCCGACGACGTCCCGATCGAGGCCAAGATGGTGTCGGGCGCCATCCGTTCGGCCCAGACCCAGGTCGAGGCCCAGAACTTCGAGATCCGCAAGAACGTCCTCAAGTACGACGACGTGCTCAACCGTCAGCGGCAGGTCATTTATGGCGAGCGGAGGCGTGTGCTCGAGGGAGAGGACATCTCCGAGCAGATCCGCGGCTTCCTCGACGACACCGTGGGCGGTTACGTCGAGGCCGAGACGGCGGAGAGCATCGATGACGAGTGGGACCTCGACCGACTCTGGACCGCGCTGAAGACCCTCTACCCGGTTACGCTCGACATCGACGAGCTCGAGAACTCGTCAGGCGGTGCGCTGACCCGCGAGTTCCTCACCGCCGAGTTGGAGTCCGACGCCCAGGCTGCCTACGACGCCCGCGAGCTCGACCTCGGGCCCGAGGTGATGCGCGAGCTTGAGCGGCGCGTGGTGCTCAGCGTGCTCGACCGCAAGTGGCGCGAGCACCTCTACGAGATGGACTACCTGCAGGAGGGCATTGGTCTGCGCGCGATGGCCCAGAAGGACCCACTGGTCGAGTACCAGCGCGAGGGCTTCGAGCTATTCAACGCGATGATGGACGGTATCAAGGAGGAGTCGGTCGGCTTCCTGTTCAACGTCGATGTTCAGGTTGACGCGCAGCCCTCGCTCACCGATGAGCTCGCCGACTTCGGCATCGCCGACGCCACCTCGATTGAGGCGACCGCCGCCGTGATGGCCGCGGCCAAGGGCCCCGGTGCCGACTCGGCTCCGGCCATCGCCGTGAAGGGCCTTGCCCCCCAGCGGGCCGAGCGACTCACCTACACTGCGCCGAGCGACGACATCGGCAGCGTGGTCAGCGAGTCACGCGTTGCCGAGTCGGGTGCCGGGTCTGAGTTTGGTGACGTGAGCCGCAATGCACCGTGCCCCTGCGGCTCGGGCAAGAGGTTCAAGCGGTGTCACGGAGATCCTCGCAACCGCTAGCCGATTTCGAGGGCTGTGACCCGCCACCGGCCGTCGTAGGTCGTCATCTGTAGGGCGATCGCGCGGCATCTGCCTGCCACCTCGACCACACCTGAGGCCTCGATGCGCCCCTCACTGACCATAATCGTGCGAACCGAGCGCACCACGATGCGCGGTGGCGTGGCGGTGGGCCTAGCGCGTGCCGCACGAGCGGCGACGGCGGCGTGCACCCGGGGTGCGTACCAGCGGCGCAACTGCCCCGGCGATCGAATTCCGTGCAGACTCTCGAGGGTGGCGACGATGATGCTGCGGGCCCACTGGGTGGGGTCAGGCGCGGGCTCGCGCACTCGTGAGGCGGGAAAGTCGATGACCGTCGCCGACGATTCTGACGAGTCGTGCGGGGGAGTCATCAGATCGAAGGCAAGCTGCCCGTGGTGAATCGGCCGGCCGGTTTCCTCGGCGGGCTCGTACTCCGGAACCGGATGGGCTGCGACCCGCAGCTGAAGGTGCTCGGGAGCCGGGTCGGAGAGAGCGGACGAGTTCTGAATCATGATTCCCCCTGAACGGTCGCCCCTGGCGAGGGTGCCGTAGTTGGTCAAGTCTGTCGATGGTGTGGACGATACGACGAAATTGGTGAGAATCGAATCATCCGGTCGGCTGATGAAATGGCATCTGGTTGGCGTCGTCAAGCCGAGGGCGGCCGTGCGGCCGTCGAAAATCTGTGGGGGTGGCCCGACGACGATCCGTGCGAGGGGCCACAGCCCCGACAGCTAGGCTCTGCTCGTGACTCCAGCCCTCGACACCGCAGCGCTCACCGCATGGGTTGACTCGCAGGGCATCCTCCCCGGGGAGGGTCCGCTTGCCGCCGTGTCACTCGGTGAGGGGCACTCGAACCTCACCTACGCAGTGTCGCGCGATGTCGACGGGCGCACCCTCACGTGGGTGCTGCGGCGGCCGCCTCACGGGCCACTGCTTCCCACGGCCCACGATGTGATCCGGGAGTTTCGGATCCTCTCCCTTCTGGTGGGAGACCCCGAAGGGGTGCGCGTGCCCGCGGTGGTCGCGGCCTGTCACGACGAGTCGGTGCTCGGAGCACCCTTCTACCTGATGGAGAGCGCGCCGGGGGTGGTGGTCCGTAGCGAGTTGCCCGACTTCCTCGCGGCGCCCGAGCGACGTCATGCCCTCGGGCTCGACCTGGCGTGCGCTCTGGGCGAGGTGCACAGCGCCGAGTGGCGCCCCTTCGTCGAGGCGGGCATCGGCCGGCCCTCGGGCTACCTCGAGCGCCAGCTGCGCCGCTGGTCGGGTCAACGCGAGGGAATCGAGGCCGCGGTTGCGGCGGCCGGCGGCCGGGCGCGAGAACTGCCCGACTACGACGCCGTGCGCGACTGGCTGCGGGTTAATGTTCCGGCCGAGGTGGAGCCCGCGCTGGTGCACGGTGACTACCGGCTCGACAACGTGATCGTCGAGGCGCCTGGGGTGATCACGGCGGTGGTCGATTGGGAGATGGCCACGGTGGGCGACCCACGCGCCGACATCGGCTACCTGCTGTCGTTCTGGCCCGAGCCGGGTGAGACTTTGCCGCTCATGGAACTGTGTCCCGACACCGATGGATTTCCCTCGCGTGGCGAGTTGGTCGACGCGTGGTCGAGACGCACGGGGCGCCCCGATCCCACACCCGACCTTGATTGGTTCATGACCCTGGCCATCTGGAAGCTAGCGATTCTGCTTGAGGCGTCGTACCACCGCTGGATGGCGGGCATGAGCGATGACGCATTCTTCGGGCGACTCGACACCGGGGTGCCGCAACTGCTGGCGCGAGCTCGTGAGGTGTCCGGTGCCTGAGCCTCGCGCGCTCATCGTCGACTGGGGCGGCGTGCTCACCGGCGACCTGCGGGTCGCGGTGCAGCGCTGGGCCGAGATCGACGGTGTCGACCTGCAGACCTACGCGAGCCTCATGCGCGACTGGCTCGGCGAGCCGGCGGGCATGGAGGCGCTACTGAACCCCGTGCACGCACTTGAGCGCGGAGAGATGGCCCTGCCCGACTTCGAGAGCAGGCTCGCGCGGGCGCTGTCCGAGCGCACCGGGCGACCGGTCGAGGAGCGGGGTCTGCTCGGTCGGATGTTTGAGCACTTCGAGCACGCGGAGGATATGAGCGGGCTCGTTCGTCGGGCGCGGGCAGCGGGAATCCGCACGGCACTGTGCTCGAACTCGTGGGGAAACGACTACCCGCGCGACGGCTGGGACGACATGTTCGACGTCGTTGTCATCTCGGGCGAGGTGGGTATGCGCAAGCCTGAGCCGCGCATCTTCGAGCACACCCTGAAGCTGGTCGGCGTGTCGGCCGAGGAGAGCGTGTTCGTCGACGATCTGCCGCACAATATCGCGGCGGCTGTCGCTCTGGGCATGATCGGAATCAGGCATGTGGGCTATGAGACCACGGCCCTCGAGATCGACGCACTGTTCGGAATCCACCTGTCGTCGTAGGGGCTCCCCTCTCGCGCGCGCTGGGCCCCCTGGACCCCGCGACCCCGCGACCCCGTCCGCTCATCCATACGAAAGCGTCACACCCGCGGGGGCTAAATGACGCTTTCGTATGGGTCAGCGAGTGAGACGGCTGCGGGCGAGTGAGGTCACAGCATGCCCCCTCTGGGCTCGGGTCGGGGCTACGGTGGGATCAGTGCGCGTCACCGGCCTAGTCGTGGGAGTTGCAGTGGACGAAGCAAGGCAGCGGCTGCTCGACGAGGTCGCGACACTGGCAGTACTTCCTGAGGGGCTGCCCAGAGACCGTGCTGCGGCCGCCGATCTCGTGGCGCGGTACTTCCGCTCGGTGGGCGTTGATGATCTCGTTGCCCGCCGCCCCTCTGACCTCGCTGCGATGGTCACGAGTCATGCCCGGGCCGGGGCAACCCGGCCGAGGGGAGCCGACGTCGTCGAGATCGTGGGGCCCGGTGCCATCGACATCGTCACCGATGACATGCCATTCCTCGTCGACTCGGTCACTGGGGCCCTGCTGCGGCTGGGGCGGAGCCTGTCACTGATCGTGCACCCTCAACTACGGGTGCGTCGTGACGAGCAGTCGAGCCTGCAGGCGGTGGTCGACGATCACGACACTGACCCCGAGGCGATCGTGGAGTCGTGGATGCACCTCGAGTTCGAGCCGCTGCCAGCGGACGACCTGACGGCCCTCGCCCTCAGCCTGCGCGACGTTCTGGGCGATGTGCGATTGTCGGTTGCAGACTGGGTCGCCATGCGAGACCGGGCGCTCGCCCTCGCTGACAGCGTCGGGCGGGACCCTGCCCCCGGTATCAGTGACGCCGACGTGTCCGACGCGCAGGAGCTTCTTCGCTGGCTTGCCGACGACAACTTCACCTTTGTGGGATACCGCGAGTACGCGCTTGGCGCTGAGGGCGACGGCGACTCGCTGGAGGCGGTCGACGACACTGCCCTCGGGGTGATGCGCCACGACCAGGCAACCTCCACGTCGTTCGCCAAGCTCAGCCCGGAGGCGCGGGTAATCGCGCTCGAGCCGCACCTGCTCGTGCTCACCAAAGCCAACCGGCGCTCCACCGTGCATCGCCCGGTGTACCTCGACTACGTGGGGGTCAAGAAGCTCGACGAGGCGGGCAGGGTGGTGGGCGAGCACCGTTTCGTGGGCCTCTACGCGGCCACCGCGTACTCGCAGTCGGTGACAGAGATCCCGGTGGTGCGGCGAAAGGTCGAGCAGGTGGTACAGCGCGCGAGTCTGCCGCCCGCCAGCCATGACGGCCGTGACCTGATGCAGTTCCTCGAGACGTATCCGCGCGACGAGCTGTTCGAGATCGAGGTCGACCAGCTCTTCGACTTCGCCATCCAGATGCTGCAGCTTCAGGAGCGGCGCCAGACCAGGCTCTTCCTGCGCTACGACGCTTTTGGCCGCTTTGCCTCGGCCATCGTGTACCTCCCGCGTGACCGTTACACGACCACCGTGCGCGAGCGTATGCAGGGGCAATTGCGCGAGTCCTTCGAGGCCGAGAGCATCGACTTCACGGCGAGGGTGAGCGAGTCGGTACTCGCTCGACTGCACTTCCTGGTGAGGGTTGAGACAGGACGCTTGCTTCCGCGGGTTGACACCGCTGAGCTCGAGCGGCGACTCGAAGATGCCACGAAGTCGTGGGACGACCACTTCCGCGAGGCCGTCGACGCAGCCATGTCGCCAGCGGAGGGTGCGGTGTTCGCCGCGAGCTACGAGGGCGGATTCCCCGAGGCCTACAAGGAGGACTTCTCGGCGGAGGCGGGGCTCGCCGACACCCGCCTGCTGAGCTCGCTAGGCGCGGGCCGCTCGATGGCGGTGCAGATGTATCGGACTCCGGGAGTGGCGGAGGACGTCGCCGAGCGTCGATTCAAGGTGTACCGAGTCGGTGCGGCGATGTCGCTCTCGGAGATGCTGCCCGTGCTGCAGAACCTCGGCGTGGGTGTGGTCGACGAGCGTCCGTATGCGATCCGCAGGGTCGGCCATGAGCCCGGGTGGATCTACGACTTCGGCCTGACCCTGCCCCCGTCGGGGGTGGAGTCGGCGTCGGTGGGGCTCGAGCGACGGTTCGGCGAGGCATTCACCGCCGCCTGGGAGTCGCGCATCGACCGCGACGGATTCGCAGCCCTGGTGGTGAGCGCCGGGCTCGACTGGCGTCAGGTCGCGCTCGTGCAGACCCTGATGGCCTACGCGCGCCAGCTCGGCACCCCCTTCAGTCAGCGCTACTCCGAGCAGGTCCTGTGCCTTCATGCTGAACTCGTGCGCGACCTCGTCGAGGTGTTCGAGGGTCGGTGTGACCCCCAGCGCCGCGACGACGGTGATGACGGGGCTCTCGTCGGCTCGATCAGGAAGCGACTCGACGCGATCGCGAGCCTCGACGAGGACCGCATCGTGCGCTCGCTGCTGTCAATCGTGCTGGCCGTCGTGCGCACCAACATGTACCAGCGAGGCGACGACGGGTCGGGGCCGGAGGTCATCGCGGTGAAGTTGCTGCCGCGCACAATTCCAGACGCGCCCGCGCCACGGCCCGAGTTCGAGATCTGGGTGCACTCGCCTCGAGTGTCGGGGGTTCACCTGCGCTTCGGCCGGGTAGCGCGCGGCGGCCTGAGGTGGAGTGATCGGCGCGAGGACTTTCGCACCGAGGTTCTCGGTCTGGTGAAGGCGCAGATGGTCAAGAACGCGGTGATCGTGCCGGTGGGTGCCAAGGGTGGGTTCGTGTGCTCGGCAACGGTCGACCCCACCGACCGCGAGGCGGTGCTGGCCGAGGGCATTGCGTGCTACCGGCTGTTCGTATCGGCCCTGCTCGACGTGACCGACAACCTCGTCAACGGCGTGGTGCAGCCGCCGCTGCAGGTGGTGCGGCGCGACGGCGACGACCCCTACCTCGTGGTCGCTGCCGATAAGGGCACCGCCACTTTCTCCGACATTGCGAACGCGATCTCGCTCGAGCACGGCTTCTGGCTCGGCGACGCCTTCGCCTCGGGCGGGTCGGCCGGGTACGACCACAAGGAGATGGGCATCACCGCGCGAGGGGCGTGGGAGTCGGTGTCGCGCCACTTTCGCGGGCTCGGTGTCGACGTACGGCATGAGGGCTTCCGCGTGGTTGGCATCGGCGACATGAGTGGCGACGTCTTCGGAAACGGCATGCTGCTGTCGGAGCACCTCCAGCTCGTGGCCGCCTTCGACCACCGCCACGTATTCATTGATCCCGAGCCCGACGCCTCGCGGTCATTCCACGAGCGGCGCAGGCTGTTCGACCTGCCACGCTCGTCGTGGGCCGACTATGACCCGGCGCTGATCTCGGCCGGGGGCGGTGTCTTCGCCCGCTCGGCCAAGTTCATTCCGGTGAGCGCGCAGATGAGGCAGTTGCTCGACCTCGGTGAGGAGGTTGTCGAGCTTGCGCCGAACGACCTCCTGGGGGCAATTCTTCGCGCGCGCGTCGACCTGCTCTGGAACGGCGGCATCGGCACCTACGTGAAGGCCCGCGGCGAGAGCCACCTCGATGTGGGCGATAAGGCCAATGACGGCATCCGGGTTAATGGCGACCAGTTGCGGTGTCGCGTGGTCGCCGAAGGCGGCAACCTCGGACTCACCCAGCTTGGTCGGGTCGAGGCGGCGCAGGCGGGGGTGCTGCTCAACACCGATGCCATCGATAACTCGGCGGGCGTCGACACCTCCGACCACGAGGTCAACATCAAGGTCCTGCTCGACGCGGCCGTGCGCGACGGCTCGCTGGCGGCTGACGACCGGACGCCGCTGCTCGAGTCGATGACTCACGACGTGGCGCGGCTCGTGCTGGCCGACAACTACCAGCAGAACCTGATGCTGGCCGTTGACGAGCAGCAGGTGGGGTCGATGCTCAGCGTGCATCGGCGACTCCTGCAGAGCCTTGAGGAAACCGCTGACCTTGATCGCATCCTCGAGGCGCTGCCGAGCGAGGTCGAGCTCGAGCGCCGGGCTGCCCTCGGACTCGGACTCGTTGCGCCCGAGCTCTGCGTGCTCGCCGCCCACGTGAAGATCGCGCTGACCGCTGATCTTCTGCCCGCCGGTCTGTCGCGCGAGCCGTGGTTCGCGCGGCTGCTGCGCGACTACTTCCCCGAGGCGGTGGTGAGCGCGTTCGGCGAGCGACTGCTCTCGCACCCCCTGAGTGACGAGATCGTCAGCACCATGACCAGCAACGACATGATCAATCGCGGTGGGGTGTCGTACCCGTTCCGGGTGGCGGAGGAGACCGGTGCGGCGGCCATCGACATCGCACGCGGCTTCCGCGTGGCCACCGAAGTGTTTGGGCTGCACGAGGTGTGGCGGCGCATCGAGGAACTCGACAGCAGCGCCCCGGCGCAGGTGCAGGCCGACCTGCTGCTCGAGGCTCGCCGCCTGCTCGACCGTGCGACTCGGTGGACCCTTCAAACCCGAGGTGGTGCCGTCGACGTCGATGCCGAGGTGGCCACCTTCCGCGACGAGGTACGCCGGCTCGCGCCACTCGTCCCCGGACTCCTGAGGGGGGCGGAGGCGCGTCGACTGGCGGCTCGAGTCGACGCGCTGGTCGATGCGGGGGCCCCGCGCGAACTCGCGACCGACGTCGCGGTGCTGCTCGACCTGTTCTCTCTGCTGGACGTCATCGAAATCGCCCGCAAGGTGGGGGAGGACCCCGCGAGCGTCACCGATCTGTACTTCGCGGTGTCCGAGCGCTTCGGGGGCGACCTGCTCCTGCTCCGCATCACAGCACTCACTCGCACCGACCGCTGGTCGAGCCTCGCGAGGGCGGCCCTCCGCTCGGATCTCTATACGGCGCTGGCCGCACTGACCTCGCGCATCCTCAGGTCGACCCCGGCGGGCCTCGAACCGGCCGAGCGCATCGACCGCTGGGAGGCCGGCCAGTCTGAGGGCGTGCGTCGCGCGAGGGGAACCCTGGCCGAGATCACCGCCCTCGACAGCGCCGACATCGCGGCGCTGTCGGTGGCACTGCGGGCGCTGCGCGCGCTGGTGGCTCAGGGCGGGTCCGGCGGCACCGCCACCGGCAACGGCTGAGCCATCTGGGTCGGGCTAGCCCCCTCGGCGGCCGGCGAGTCAGCCGAATGGGGGACATCGGACCGCCGATTGTCGCGCACATGGCCCCCGCACTAGGCCGGCCGGGTGAAAGCCCCTACCTACCGCAAGCAATTCGTGGCGCAGCGTGACAATCCGGCGGTGGACGACGGCACGCGGCCGCCGCGACTAGGCGGGACCGAGGCAGCCGGCCATGCCGTGAGCCTACGCAGACCCCGTCCGCCTAGGCTTACCTAACATGGCCGCCCCCGAGATCTCCGAGTCGCTCGCTGCCCTCGACGCCACGATGGCCAGCATCGAGCAAGTGATCGACCTGCCCAAGCTCGTACTGGAGATCGCCGACCTCGAGGCACAGGCCTCGGTGCCCAACCTCTGGGACGACCAGGCCCACGCCCAGGTGGTGACCAGCAGACTGTCGTTCCTACAGAGTGAACTCGCCCGAGCCCGCACGCTGCGGGTGCGCCTCGACGACCTTGCGGTGATGCTCGAACTCGCCGAGGCCGAGGATGATGTCGACACGCTGGCCGAGGTCGAGGTCGAGCTCGCCTCACTCACCACCACGGTGGGTGAACTCGAGGTGCGCACACTCCTGTCGGGTGAGTACGACTCGCGCGAGGCCCTCATCACCATTCGGGCCGAGGCGGGGGGCGTCGACGCCGCCGACTGGGCCGAAATGCTGCTGCGCATGTACACGCGCTACTGCGAGCGCCACGGCTGGCCGTTTGAGGTGTACGACACGTCGTACGCCGAGGAGGCGGGAATCAAGTCCGCCACCTTTGCTGTGAAGGTGCCGTTCGCCTACGGAACGCTCTCGGTCGAGCAGGGAACCCATCGACTCGTGCGCATCTCGCCCTTCGACAACCAGGGCCGCCGACAGACCTCGTTCGCGGGGGTGGAAGTGATCCCGGTGGTCGAGCAGACCGAGTCGATCGAGATTCCTGAGGACGAACTGCGCATCGACGTGTACCGCTCGAGCGGGCCGGGCGGACAGGGCGTTAACACCACCGACTCCGCGGTGCGACTCACCCACATTCCGTCAGGCATCGTGGTGTCGTGCCAAAACGAGCGCAGCCAAATCCAGAACAAGGCCACAGCCATGGCGGTGCTGCAGGCCAAACTACTCGAGCGCACTCGCCAGCAGGAGCAGGCCAAGATCAACGCACTCAAGGGCGAGACAGCCGGCTCGTGGGGCAATCAGATGCGCTCGTACGTGCTGCACCCGTACCAGATGGTCAAGGACCTGCGCACCGAGACTGAGACCGGCAACACGTCTGCGGTTCTCGACGGTGAAATCGATGCGTTCATTGAGTCCGGAATCCGCTGGCGTCGGCAGCAGCAGGGCTGAGCACCGAGCCGAGTCACGAAGCAGCGGGATCTCTCCCGTCGGGTGCGGTGTGTCGCGGGCCGAGCTAGCACACCTTCCGATTCACACGCGGCTGACTTTCTGACTTTCTGATTTTCTGAATTTCTGATTGTCTGCACGATCCGCGATTCTGTGTGTCGTACTGGCTGCGGTGCGGTGTGGGCAACCTCGATGGCAGGTCGCTGGGTGGGTGCACGCCGGACGCGGCGACACTCGGGGGCAGCCGAGCGGGCTACGAGGTGGGTGGGGTCTCATGTGAGACGTAGACTGAAGTCAGTCCGTGAGCATGCCCGCCCCCGAGAGGACCTGCAGGAGCACCGTGATTCGCTTCGAGCACGTCACCAAGGTTTACGGCGACCAAACCCGTCCGGCGCTCGACGACGCCTCGGTCGACATCGACAAGGGAGAGTTCGTCTTCCTGGTCGGTGCTTCTGGTAGTGGCAAGTCGACCTTCCTCCGCCTGGTGATCAAGGAGGAGTCGCCCACGGCGGGCCGGGTGTGGGTTGCGGGCAAGAACCTCAGCACCCTGTCTAACTGGAAGGTGCCCACGCTCCGTCGCCAAATCGGCACCGTATTCCAAGACTTCCGGCTGCTCCCCAACAAGACGGTGCTCGGCAACGTCGCCTTCGCCCTCGAGGTCATCGGCAAGCCTGACGCCTTCATCAAGAAGGTGGTGCCCGATGTGCTCGACCTCGTGGGGCTCGACGGCAAGTCCGAGCGCTACCCCGACCAGCTCTCCGGCGGCGAGCAGCAGCGCGTGGCCATCGCGCGCGCCTTCGTCAACCGGCCGATGATCCTCATCGCCGACGAGCCCACCGGAAACCTCGATCCTGAGACCAGCATCGGCATCATGAAGCTCCTCGACCGCATCAATCGCACCGGCACCACGGTGGTGATGGCCACGCACGATGTGGCCATCGTCGACCAGATGCGCAAGCGCGTGATCGAACTCGAGCAGGGCCACGTCGTGCGCGACCAGTCGCGCGGCGTCTACGGGTACGCCCGCTAGAGCATCGGAAGAGGGAACACCATGCGTGCGAAGTTCGTGCTGGGCGAAGTGGGCACCGGCCTGCGGCGCAACCTCACGATGACCGTCGCCGTCATCATCACGGTGGCTGTCTCCCTCGGCCTGTTCGGCGGCGGGCTGCTCGTGCGCGCGCAGGTCGACCAGATGAAGGACTACTGGTACGACAAGGTCGAGGTCTCACTCTTCCTGTGCGGCAAGGTAAGCGAGGCCAGTTCCTGCAGCGCGGGCCAGATCACCAAGGCGCAGACTAATCAGATCAAGGCCGACCTCGAGTCGCTCAGCCCCGTGGTCGAGCAGGTGTATTTCGAGTCGCAGGCCGAGGCGTTCGCGCGATTCCAGCAGCAGTTCAAGGGCTCACCCCTGGCCGAGAACGCCACGGTCAACCAAATGCCTGAGTCGTTCCGCGTGAAGTTGTCCGACCCCACCAAGTACGCCGTGGTGGCGTCGGCCTTCCAGGGTCGTCCCGGGGTCGAGGACGTCCGCGACCAGCGTCAGGCGCTCGATCGCCTCTTCAAGGCCCTCGGCGGCCTGCAGGCCCTCGCCCTCACCATTTCGATTGCCATGCTGATCGTCACCATGCTGCTCATCGCAAACACCATGCGCGTTGCTGCTTTCTCGCGCCGCCGTGAGACCGGCATCATGCGGCTGGTGGGTGCCTCCAACCTGTACATCCAGCTTCCGTTCCTCATGGAGGCGGCCACGGCGGCCTCTATCGGGGCGGGTTTTGCCGTGCTGGCACTCGTGGGAGTGAAGAAGTTCCTCATCGACGGAGTGCTGGCCGAGACCTTCAAGTTCACGTCGTTCGTGGGCTGGGAGACGGTGTGGACTATCGCTCCGGTGGTGTTCCTCACCGGTATCGTGCTGTCGGCGCTCGCGGCCTTCCTCACCCTGCGCAAGTACCTTCAGGTCTGATCGGCCATGCCGAGGGAGAAGGGGCGGAAGCTGGTCGCCCAGAACCGTAAGGCGCGTCACGACTACCACATCGAGAACACCTACGAGGCGGGCATTGTGCTCACCGGCACCGAGGTGAAGTCGCTGCGGCAGGGGCGGGCCTCGCTCGTCGACGGCTACGCGGCGGTCGAGGGTGGCGAGGTATGGCTCTACGGGGTGCACATTCCTGAGTACACCCAGGGCACCTGGACCAATCACGAGCCGAGGCGCAAGCGCAAACTGCTGCTGCACGGCGAGGAGATCAACAAACTCGTCAGCAAGACGCGCGAGTCGGGGCTCACGATCATTCCGCTGAGC
>WLOZ01000399.1 GCA_009699025.1 Actinomycetota bacterium | reverse complement strand
GAATCGACCAGCGAGTTGTTGCCCAGCTGACCGACGGAGTTCGATCCCCAGCACTGCACGCTACCGGTGCTGAGCACCGCGCATGCGTGCGAGTCGCCGGCCGACACTGCCACTGCGGTGGCGACGCCTGACACCGCCACCGGCACCGCCGAGTCGTTGCCGCCGTTGCCGTCGCCGAGTTGGCCGTAGAAGCCGTATCCCCAGCACTTCGCCGTTCTGTCGACCATCAGCGCGCACGTGAAGAGGCTGCCAGCCGACACCTGCGCCACGGGACCACCGAGCCCCTGCACGGCCACCGGCAACTGCGAGTCAAGAGTGGTGCCATCGCCGAGCTGGCCTGACGAGTTCGAGCCCCAGCACACAAGCGAGCGGTCGCTCAGGAGGGCGCACGAGTGTGAATCGCCGGCAGTCACGGCCACCGCGGTCGTGACACCACCACCGACCGACACCGGCACGGGTGAGTCAACGAGGGTGCCGTTGCCGAGTTGTCCGTCGACGTTCGCGCCCCAGCAGCGCACCGTGCCATCGCCGGGCAGCGCGCACGAGTGCAGGGCCCCGGCCGCGACCTGCGGGCCCACTGAGAGTCCGCCCGTGGTGGTCACGTTGAAGGCGTAGGCCACATCTGAACCGCCCGAGCAGGTAATCGAAGCCGGAGTCAGGCCAAGCGTTGTGGGCGAGTAGGTGCTCGAGCACGTGGGAGCCGTACCGGTGATGGCCGGGTATCCGGCCGTGGTGCCAGGCACCACGATGTCACCCGTCGCCGAACCCGAGCGGTAAGTGAAGGTGTAGGTGGGTGCTGGGGCGCCCTGCGCCACCGCAATGTTGTTGGGCACCACGTACACGGTGGTCACTGCCGAGGCGGGCGTCGAAAGGCCCACCAGAGCTACGGCGACGAGGGCCAGGGAGACCAGCGAGCCCAGCGCGCGGGAATTGACCACCGACGACCGAACCCTGCTCACCCGCGCCCCGCTCGCTCCATAACGCTCCTTCGAGGCCCGAGCACTGAAGCTTCTAGCGCCCTCTGCTGATCAATCTAAATAGCGATCTTAACGGCCGAATGGGTTACTTTCCAACGCGCTTCACCCATTCGGATCGACCACTGAGAAAGTGCGCGTCAGCCAAACGATGCCTCGTCGACGAGGGTCGTCAAGAAAGGCGGGCGCCCGGCGCCATCGCGCGCCACACGAGTCGGTGCGTGGCCTCGTTGGCGGTGCCCGCATTCATGAGCGCCGTGAGGTGCAGCAGGTCGCCCTCGAAGCGCGCCGCGCGCACGAGGTCGATGCCCACCCAACCTGGGAAGAGGCTGACGTCGACGTGATGAATTACGTCACTACCCACCACCTCGAATGGGCCGGCGTAGGCGACGTACGTCACGAAGGCACGCGCACGCTCCGCCTCGGTGGGCACGCCTTCGGCGTCGCGGGCGAGCGACGCGCGGCCGCGCACTGCCATGTGACACGACATGCGTCCGCCCCCGTAACTGATAACCCCCACGGGGTCGGCACCGAACGGGCTCGACGTGGTGTGATCGAGATGGTCGGCCTCCCACGACACGAGCGACCAGTTGCCCTCAAAATCGTCAGGGGTCATAGGGCGGCACTCTAGCGGGCGGGGGTGAAACTACTGCTGCAGAGTGCTAGCAACCCGGTCTGCAACGATGCGCAGTTGCGCCGACCACTCGTGCTCCGGACTCGCCAGTGCGAAGAGGTCGCCCGAGGCATTGCGCACCACCTCCTCCGAGAGGGGAAGAATCGCCACCGTCTCGGCATCGTATGTTTCGTGCATCTGTGCCACTAGATCATCGAGGTCGACCCCCGAGGGCACCTTGTTGAGCACGAGCAGAAGTTCTGGAATCTTGAGGCGACGCGCCACCCCCACCGTGACAGCGGTGCCCTCGAAGTCTTGCTGGTCGGGCCGCAGAATGAGCAGCAGCACATCACTGATCATGATCGACAGCAGCGTCTCCTCATTGAGACCCGGGTGAGTGTCGATCAGCAGGAAGTCGAGCGACAGTTCACGGGTCAGAGCGCGAAAACCCTCCTTCAGCACGCCAACGTCGTATCCCTCGTGCAAAACGCGGGCAATATCACTGGCGCTCACACTCGCCCGCACCAGGAAGAGTGCGCCCCCGTCGACCACCTCGCGATGAGCGGCCACCCGATGGGTCACATCGAGGGTGACCTCACCGATCTCCTTACGCCCCCACAAGAAGTCGTTCAAGGAGGGCCCGGTCGTGTTGGCGAGGCCGAACAGCACATGGATTCCGGGACTTTGAATATCGGTGTCGACAATGGCGACCCGAGCGCCTTGGGCGACCAGCAGGGCTCCGAGATTCGCAACCGTGTTGCTCTTGCCCGTTCCGCCCCGGAAAGAATGGACCGAGACCGTCTTCGTCACGACGTGCTCCCTCGAACCTCGAACCCCATAAATCGCATGTTACCCCCAAGACCTACGCCGCTGACCTAGATCATGAAACACTCGCCCCATGACCCTTGCGCCAGACGCTCGCGCCATGTGCGAGCGCGTCACGCGCGCCGGTGCAGGCGGATTCGCCGGACGAAGTCTCGCCGAGATTCGCAAGGTGGGGTTCGAGCTCGCCGAGATGTGGGGACTCGACGAAGAGCAACTCGCCCTGGTGTCGCACCTCAACCGAGTCGGCCCTACTAGTGCCGACGACATCGCCGAGGCGCTCGACTGGAATGCAATGACGACCCAGAGCCACCTCACCTCACTCCTGCACACCGGATACGCACGTCGTCGATTCGAGTCCACGGCGGTCATGTGGAGAGGCATCTTCTCCGGAACTCGACGCGGGCGTGCCGACACGCTGGGGGCTTTCTCCCTACTGGTGGAGGAGTCGGCAGGCGACGCTCCCCACCGCATGTCACACCACGAGATCGACCACCTCGTCGCGCCTGACGTGTGGCTGCGCGTGTACCTGCCCGAGCACCCCACCACGGCCCTCACGCCGGTGGTTATCTTCTGCCACGGTGGCGCCTTTGTGTCGGGATCGCTCGACTCATACGACGCTCTCTGCCACTCACTCGTCGAACTGTCGGGGTGCGCGTTCGCGAGCGTGGGCTACCGGTTGGCGCCCGAGAACCCCTTTCCCGCCCAAATCGACGACTGCTACCGCGCGCTCGAGTGGCTTCTTCAGAACGGCGAGTCAGTCGGAGTCGACAGCAGCCGACTCGCGATTGTGGGCGACTCCGCCGGCGCAAGCTTGGCGGTGGTCACGTCACGCAGGGCGCACGACACCCAGCT
>WLOZ01000398.1 GCA_009699025.1 Actinomycetota bacterium | reverse complement strand
TCAGCCTCCACCTACGTGATTCCGACCTCGCAGTACCTGCGATACCTGCGAGTCACGGTGACCGCGAAGAGCGATGGGTACCCAGACTCCGTGCTCACGAGCGCCGCGGTGCGGGTGACGGGCACAGCCACTCCCACCGCTCCGCGGTCGGTCAAGGGCCTTGCCGGAGACAAGTCGGTTCTCGTCTCGTGGACCGGTCCCGTCGACAACGGTGGTGCGGCCATCAACTACTACAAGGTGACGGCAACTCCGAAGGTGGGCTCGGCCACTCGCTCGTGCACCACGGCGACCAACTCTGGCGCGCTGTCATGCCAGGTCACCGGCTTGGCTGCCGGGGTGGCGTATCGCTTCACCGTGAAGGCGCACAACTCGGTGGGCTTCGGTGCGGCTTCGTCGCAGAGCGCGCCGGTGACACCGATCGGCATCACGTGGACCAAGTCGGGCAGGGTCATGACGGCGAAGTTCAAGCCGGTGGCGGGCGCGACGAAGTACGCCGAGACGAGCACCGGGGCCACGAAGGCCAGTGGTGTGTGCAAGGTGACTGGCTCAGGCGCCGCGCGTCTGGTGACGTGCGTCATCACGCTCAAGGCCGGCAAGTCGACGCTCACCGTATCGGCGGTCAAGACCAAGGCCGTGGTGGCGAAAGCGACCCGGGTGCAGGCCGCGTAGAGCCGTCTCATCGAGGTCCTTGTGGGGCGCCTAAGCGCGATAGGTTCGCGCTTGGGTGCCCCCGATGCAGATCGGGGGCAGTCCCGTGCGCCTAGGGTTTTCCCTAGTGGTCGGTGGCGATGAGCGCAGATGTGTGGTGCACTCACCCGAGCCAGTTAATGGTCTAAGGCGCCTTCGGGCATTGATGTCAGCCACTGCCGGGAGGCACCCCCATGAAGTCGTTTAGTCTGCGTCGCATCGTTGCTGTGCTGACGACCTCAGCCCTGCTGGCTCTGGGTATGGCGGCCACTGCGGGGCCGGCATCGGCCGTGAACGCGCCGATGAGGTTGACGTTCACCACCACGGTTGTTAACGCGCAGGTGTCGTTGCCACTGCGGGGTACCGTGAACGCGATCACGGTGAACTGGGGTGACGGCAGTTCCACCGCTCCGCTCTCCAGCCCACTTGCCAGCCAGCCCTCACACACGTACGCTCTCGCGGGCACCTACCAGGTGGCCATTGGGGGAACGGCACTCTCTGCCTTTGGCTCGGGAACGACCTACACGGCATGGACCGGGGCCCAGTATCTGAAGAGCGTCGACGACTTTGGCAACTTGGGCACGGCCGATCTCGCCGGCGCTTTCCAAGGTGCCAGCGCTTTGACTGCCGTACCCGCAGCGTTGCCTCTCCTAGTCACCAACACCAGCAACATGTTCAACGGAGCCACGGTCTTCAACCAGAACATCAGCAACTGGAACACGGCCTACGTCACCACGATGAGTGGCATGTTCTTCGGGGCCAAAGCGTTCAATCAGAACATCAGCAACTGGAACACCGGGAAAGTCGCCGACATGAGCTACATGTTCTATCAGGCGGAGAAGTTCAATCAGCCCTTGCCTCAAGCAGTTGATCACTGGAACACCAGCAGCGTCACCACCATGCAGAACATGTTCCAAAGCGCGACGGTTTTCAATCAGCCGGTCGGTACCTGGAACACCGCCAAGGTCACCGAGATGAGCGGATTGTTCTACCGTGCGGTTGCCTTCAACCAAAACATCAGCAGTTGGAACACCGGCTTGGTCACGCGAATGAACAGTATGTTCGCCTACGCGTCTGCCTTTAACCAGCCCATCGGAAGTTGGAATACGCAAAACGTGCAGGACATGGGCTTCATGTTTGGTGCCGCGTCGTCGTTTAATCAGCCGATTGGTACTTGGAACACCGGCAAGGTCATCGTCATGTACGTCATGTTCTCGGGTGCATCGGCGTTCAACCAGCCCATCGGCACGTGGAACACGCAGAACGTCACCGACATCGATGGCATGTTCGCGAACGCATCAGCCTTCAACCAGAACATCAGCGGTTGGAACACCAGCTTGATCACCAATATGAGCAGCATGTTCTCGGGCGCCACCTCGTTTAATCAAAGTCTGGGTATCTGGGATATCAATCAGGTCACCACGATGGCTGCGATGCTGAACAACTCCGGCATGTCGGGGGCCAGTTACGACGCGACTCTCACGGGTTGGGCGGCGCAGACTCCGACGATTGCTCGCGCCCTGGGTGCGACGGGTCTGCGATACACCCCGGGCCTCGCCGCGCGTGCGTCCTTGGCGACCACCTACAGGTGGACGATCACGGGAGACATCCCCTCGCGCCGGCCGATGACGATGACTATCACCACCACCTCCGCTTCCACCTTGGTGCAGTTGCCTCTGAATGGAACCGTCACGGCCATCACGGTGTACTGGGGCGACGGCAGCAGCTCACCTGCCACGGGGCCGGTCAGTCACACGTACGCGACAGCAGGCACCTATCACCTGTCTGTTACCGGCGATCGGGTGAGCCACTTTGGCAATGCCGCAGGGTGGCAGGGGGCGGGGTGGGTCACGAGTGTGGAAGATTTCGGCGACCTAGGCACCACCGACCTCAGCGGCGCTTTCCGCGACAACTACAGACTCGTCTCAGTTCCGGCGGCTCTGCCCGCGGGTGTCACCAACCTCAGCTACATGTTCTACAACTCGGCCGAGGGATTTAATCAGGACCTCAGCAGCTGGGATACCAGCAGCGTCGTCAGTATGGTGCGGATGTTCACGGGCTCAACCGCCTTCAACCGAAGCCTGGGCAGTTGGGACATCACTCGGGTCGTCGACATGACCAGCATGTTGGACCTATCGGGCCTGTCGCTCGCCAACTACGAGGCAACACTGACCGGATGGGCCCCCTCTGCCGGCGCGTCGCCCCCTCGCGTTCTGGGCGCTCTCGGTCTGAACTACACACCGGGCCTGATTGCGCGTGACACGCTAGTGACCACCAACGGCTGGACCATCGTCGGCGACTCTCCGGTGGTGGGAACCACGCCGATGAAGATGACGTTCACCACTCCGGCCGACGACGCCGCGGTAACGCTGCCACTGGTGGGTGCGTCGTCGATCACGGTGAACTGGGGCGACGGTACCAGCGACTTGATCAGCGGGGCGGCGAGTCACACCTACGCGGTGGCAGGCACGTATGACGTGACCGTCTCAGGTGTCGCTCTCACCGGTTTCGGCGACGGAATCAATACCTGGCAGGGGGCGGAGTATCTGACGAGGGTCATCGACTTCGGCACCCTTGGCAT
>WLOZ01000397.1 GCA_009699025.1 Actinomycetota bacterium | reverse complement strand
GTCAGCGCTGCTGCGCTTCGCTGGTGGCCTGCACGTCGTCGGCGGGAAGATCCTCATTGAGGTGGAGCTCGACTCCGGAGCCACCGCGCGCCGACTTCGCCGCGATATCGAGGATGTGTACGGGCAGTCCGGAGAGCTCGCCGTCGTGCACTCGTCAGGCATGCGCAAGGGCAACCGCTACGTCGTGCGCGTCCTCGAACGCGCCGACCAGCTTGCCCGGCAGACCGGTCTCGTCGACACCACGGGCCATCCGGTGCGCGGCCTCCCCACCAGCATTGTCAGCGGGGCGTCGTGCGATGCCGAGGCTGCTTGGCGCGGAGCCTTTCTGGCCCATGGATCACTGACCGAGCCAGGGCGCTCGAGCTCGCTGGAGATCACCTGCCCGGGTCCCGAAACCGCGCTTGCACTGGTGGGCTCGGCCCGCAGGCTTTCGCTGAGTGCCAAGGCTCGTGAGGTGCGCGGAGTCGACCGCGTGGTCATCCGCGACGGCGACGCCATCGGAGCGATGCTCACCCACATGGGAGCCCACGAGTCGACACTCGCGTGGGAGGAGCGGCGGATGCGCCGCGAGGTGCGCGCCACCGCTAACCGACTCGCGAACTTCGACGATGCCAACATGCGACGCTCGGCGCGCGCAGCGGTGGCAGCGGGGGCTCGTGTCGAGCGCGCACTCGACATCCTCGGCGACGACATTCCCGACCACCTCGAGGCCGCAGGACGCCTGAGGCTCGATCACAAGCAGGCCAGCCTCGAGGAACTCGGTTCACTGGCCGACCCGCCCATGACCAAGGATGCGATCGCAGGGCGCATTCGGCGCTTGTTGGCGATGGCCGACAAGAAAGCGTCAGACCTTGGCATTCCGGACACTGAGTCTGGAATCTCGTCCGACGACCTTGCCGACGACGCCTGAATAGTCACCTGAGCGGCAGGGTTAGTCACGATCTGGTCTCGCAGTTCGGTAGGCTACCGACAGAGTTCGAGGAACGCCCGTGCGGCGATCGTCGACGACACCAGCCAACGACCGGAAGGCAATTCGCGTGACGATCCGCGTAGGAATTAACGGCTTCGGCCGCATCGGACGCAACTTCTACCGTGCCATCGAGGCCCAGCAGGCCGGTGGTGAGGCTATTGAAATCGTGGCGGTCAACGACCTCACCGACAACCGCACCCTCGCGCACCTGCTCAAGTACGACAGTATCCTCGGGCGCCTCGGCGACGATGTCTCATCGACCGACGACGCCATTGTGGTGGGCGGCCGCAGCATCCGCGCCCTAGCCGAGCGCAACCCTGCCGACATCCCGTGGGGCGACCTCGGGGCAGACATTGTGATCGAGTCGACGGGCCACTTCACCGACGGTGACAAGGCACGTGCCCACCTCGCTGGTGGCGCCAAGCGCGTGATCATCTCGGCACCGGCTTCGAACGAAGATGTCACCATCGTGATGGGTGTCAACGAGGGCACCTACAACCCGGCCACTGACACGATCATCTCCAACGCCTCGTGCACCACCAACTGTCTAGCTCCTATGGCCAAGGTCATCAACGACACCTTCGGCATTGTGTCGGGCTTCATGACCACGGTGCACGCCTACACGAACGACCAGGTCATTCTCGACTTCCCGCACCCCGACCTGCGTCGCTCGCGCGCCGGCGCGCTGAACATCATTCCGACAACCACGGGCGCGGCCAGGGCCATCGGGCTCGTGCTGCCCGAACTCAAGGGCAAACTCGACGGCTTCGCCCTACGCGTGCCAGTGCCCACTGGTTCGGCCACCGATCTCACCGTCACCCTCGCAACCGCAGCCACGAGCGCCGAAATCAATGCGGCTATCAAGGCTGCTGCCGAGGGCCCCCTGCGGGGCATTCTGAAGTACACCGAAGACCCCATCGTGTCGAGTGACATCGTCACCGACCCGGCGTCCTGCATTTTCGACTCCCTGCTCACCAACAGCATGGGAACCACCGCGAAGGTGCTCGGCTGGTACGACAACGAGTGGGGCTACTCCAACCGTCTGGTCGATCTCACGCGCTTCGTAGCCGCGGCCGGATGATGCGATCCCTCGACGACCTCGAGGCGACCGGGCGTACGGTTCTTGTGCGCAGTGACCTGAACGTTCCACTCGGCATCGACGAGGGTGGCGCGACCGTGATCACCGACGACAGTCGCATCCGGGCCAGCGTGGGCACCGTCAGGCGCCTCAGCGAGGCTGGAGCGCGGGTGGTGGTGTTAGCGCACCTCGGCCGCCCGCAGGGGACACCCGACTCCGCCTACTCACTTGCCCCGGCAGCCGCTCGGCTGGCTGAGCTTCTCGGACAACCCGTGACTCTCGCCCTCGATGTGAGTGGTCCGTCTGCGCGCTCAGTGGTCGGGGGCATGGCCAACGGCGACGTCGCCATGCTCGAGAACGTGCGGTTCGACGCGCGCGAGACCAGCACGGTCACTGACGAGCGGAAGTCCTTGGCGGCCGAGTGGGCCGCACTTGCCGACGCCTTCGTCAGCGATGGCTTCGGGGTGGTGCACCGCGAGCAGGCCAGTGTGTCCGATGTGGCCAGGTTGCTGCCCAGCTATCCGGGCGACCTCGTGCAGTCTGAGGTGTCGGTGTTTTCGGCGGTGCTTGCCGACCCCGAGCGGCCGTACGCCGTCGTGCTCGGGGGATCAAAGGTCAGCGACAAACTCGGGGTCATCGAGCACCTCCTGCCCCGGGTAGACAGGCTGCTCATCGGTGGAGGCATGTGTTTCACGTTTCTCGCGGCCCAGGGCTACGGCGTGGGCAGGTCCCTCCTCGAAGCCGAGATGGTCGAGACGGTGCGTGGCCTCATTAGTGAGGCTGCCGACCTTGGTGTTGAACTCGTGCTGCCGGTTGACGTCGTGGTTGCCAGCGATATCTCTGACGACGCCGACACGCAGGTGGTGGGTGTCGACGCCATTCCCGTCGACCAGATGGGCCTCGACATCGGCCCTGCCAGCATCGCGCTCTTCCGCGACCGACTCGCCGACACGCGCACGGTGGTATGGAACGGCCCCATGGGCGTCTTCGAGAAGGCACCCTTCGCGGCAGGCACCCGCGAGGTGGCCAAGGCTGTCGCTGGCATTAGCGGCCTGTCCGTGGTCGGAGGGGGCGACTCGGCCGCCGCCCTTCACCTTCTAGGAATCCCCGACGAGGGCTTCACCCACATCTCTACCGGGGGCGGTGCGTCGCTGGAGTTCCTCGAGGGTCGGACCCTACCCGGTCTCGACGCACTCAACGAGGAGTAGGCATGGCCAAGCAG
>WLOZ01000396.1 GCA_009699025.1 Actinomycetota bacterium | reverse complement strand
GAGCACGGGACGGGCCCCTCCGGGTGCGTCGGCCGCGAGCTCGGCCACGAGGAAGGGCCGAGCTGCCGTGGGAGCAATGACGGTGTGCTCGGTGCTCGCTAGGCCCGCGAGCCTGAGAGCCTCGGTCACGGCTGGATCTGTTGTCAGGAGCGGCAGAAGCCCTTCGAGCGACATCACAGGCCCGAGTGGGCCACTGCCTCGGCGAGCATGTCCGCGAGGAGCGGGTGGGCCACGAAGCCCGAGCCCACGACGGGGCTGAGCCGGTTGTACTCAAACGGAGTGCCGTCGACCTGCTGCACCACGTAGCCGCACTGGGCCGCCACGGCGAAGGGAGCGGCAGCGTCCCACTCCTTGAGCCCACCCGAGAACACGTAGGCCGCAGCCTTTCCGAGCAGCACCTCGTCAACCTTGGCGCCCACCGAGCCCACCTGGCTGATCTCGACCGTGGCATCGGGGTGGCCGGCCTCGGCCAGCAGCTCGCCGAGGCGCGCCATGATCATCTCCATGCCCCGGGGCAGGTGGTTGCGCGAAATAACCAGCACGATGGGGCCGTCGAGGTCGAGGGCGACAGGGGGCGTGGGGTCGTCGCCCGTCGAGCGCACTGTCTGTCGGTCGGGCAGCGCGATGGTGGAGGCACGCAGCACGGCCTCGACCCCCTGACCGGCCTCACCCTCAACTCGCTGCCACAGGGCAACGTGCACGGCGAACTCGTCGCGGCCGGTGCGGAACTCGGCCGTGCCGTCGAGCGGGTCGACGATCCACACCCGGGGCCGAGTGACGCGAGCGCCGTCGTCGAACGACTCCTCCGACAGGATCGCGTCATCGGGGCGGGCGGCCTTGAGCCGGGCAATGATCAGGTTGTTCGCGCGCAGGTCGCCTTCGTCGCCCAGCGTTCGCGCCGTAGTGGCGTCGAGGCCGGCGGCGTCGGGGAACTCGGCTCTGACGACCATCAGCAGGTCGGCTGCCTCGATCGCAACGGTGCGCGAGAGTTCCTCATCGGTCAGTGCTGCGAGCGAGCCATCGGTGTCAGTCATTGAACTGATTCTGCACGACTGCCAGACCGTCGGTAACGAGGGCCTCAACTGCGTCGGCCGATCGCGCGAGGAATTCGTCGAGTTCGCGCCGCTCGGTGGTGCCAAAGGAGCGCAGCACGTAGTCGGCGGGGTCCTGTCGGCCGGGCGGTCGACCGATGCCCACCCTGACCCGGAAGAAGTCGCCGGTGCCGAGCGAGCGGCGCAGCGACTTGAGCCCGTTGTGCCCGTTGTCACCGCCGCCGAACTTCACGCGCAGCCTGCCGAAGTCGAGGTCGAGCTCGTCGTGCACCACGATGATCTGGCCGGGCGGCACCTTGGCAAAATCGGTGGCGGCCTTCACGGGCCCACCCGACTCGTTCATGTACGAGCGCGGCACCAGAAGCTCGACTCGGTGGCCGCCCACACGTCCGTCTCCCGTGCTCGCCTGGGCACGGCGATGCTTGGAGAGCCGAACGCCCAGTCGGCCCGCCATCACGTCGACGACCATCGCGCCGACGTTATGACGGGTCGAGGAGTACTCGGGACCAGGGTTCCCGAGCCCCACGACGAGCCACGGGGTGTCGGTCACCGCAGTGGTCAGCTGGCGTCAGACGCCGCGGACTCAGCAGCGGCGTTGGTCGCGGCCACGTCTGCAGCGTCGGCAGCGTCCTCGGCAGCTGCGTTGGCGGCAGCACTCTCGGCCTGCGCGAGCTGGGCAGCCCTGACGTCGTCGAGGGCCACATCAATCGCGTCGGCCGGACGGATGCCGCGGGCCACCGCGGCCTGCGCCGCCTCGGCCACTGCCATGGGGTCGAGCCCGGCCTCGATGGCCGCCTCTTCGGCGAGGTCGATGAGGCGGGCCTCCGCGGCACGCTCACGCTGCTCCTTATCGCTGAGCAGCACGAGGTCGACATGCTCGATGATGCGACGAACCGGGTCGCGCTGGATCTGACGCGGGGCGACCACCAGGGTGGCGCCGTCGACGACGACCTCGAGCACCACCTTGGTCTTGGTGAGGGCCATGTTGAGCTCGTGCGCGGGCAGCGACACGTGCCGAACCTCCGACTCGTGGCCGTAGATCACGGCGGGAACGAGTCCGGCGGCGCGCAGCTTGCGGGCCACGCCCTTTCCGAAGTCGTCGCGGGGGACGGCGGCAATGGCGACGTTGGTCATGAGAGGTGACTCCTGGTGAGTGCGGGGCTCGGGAGGCACGCCGCACGTAGCGACCGCGTCGATAACGCGCTCAGGTGCACAAGCGAGCGCCTCGCCGAGGGAACTCTCGAAGTGTAGCCCGCCCGTGCGATTAGTCGAACATGCGGGTGACCGAGCCGTCGGTAAACACCTCGCGGATGGCGGTGGCGATCAACGGGGAGATCGGCAGCACGGTGAGGCGCTCGAAGCGGCGGTCGTCGGGAATGGGCAGGGAGTCGGTGACAATGACCTCGATGATGGGAGACGCCGACAGCCGCTGTGTGGCAGGGTCGCTGAAGATTCCGTGGGTCGCCGCGACGATCACTCCCTCGGCGCCGCACTGCATGAGCGTCTCGGCCGCCTTGGCGATGGTGCCCCCGGTGTCGATCATGTCGTCGACCACCACGCACAGACGGCCCTCGACATCGCCGACCACCTCGAAGACGCGCACCTCGTTGGGCACGTCGGGGTCACGACGCTTGTGGATGATGGCCAGCGGTGCGCCGAGAACATCGGTCCATCGCTCGGCGACACGCACGCGACCAGCATCGGGTGAGACCACGGTGATGTTCGACTTGTCGTAGTTGGCCTTAACGTGGCCCGCGAGCAGCGGAAGGGCGAAGAGGTGGTCGACGGGTCCGTCGAAGAATCCCTGAATCTGCGAGGTGTGCAGGTCGACCGCCATGAGGCGGTCGGCCCCGGCCGCCTTGAACAGGTCGGCCATCAGCCGCGCCGTGATGGGCTCGCGGCCTCGGTGCTTCTTGTCCTGACGCGCATAGCCGTAGAACGGCGCGATCACGGTGATGCGCTTGGCGGAGGCGCGCTTGAGCGCGTCGACCATGATGAGCTGCTCCATGATCCAGGTGTTGATGGGGTCGGTGTGGCTCTGCAGGACGAAGGCGTCACATCCGCGCACCGACTCGAGGAACCGGACAAAGATCTCACCGTTGGCGAAGTCGTAGGCAGAGGTGGGCGTGAGCTCGACGTCGAGTTCCTTGGCCACCTCCTGGGCGAGCTGGGGGTGTGACCGTCCTGCGAAGAGCATGAGCTTCTTCGCCGGCGAGACTGTC